>JAEZOG010000076.1 GCA_023414155.1 Cyanobacteria bacterium OH_CFB_184
AAGCAGGATATCTCAAGTTTATCGATAAACACAGGTATAAATTTATGCCAAAACTCGACGGAGATGCAAATACAGTAGAGGTTTATAAATCAGTCGCAGGAAAGTTAAACGAGAGAGAAAAAGAAAAAGTAATTACGCATTTAGATGTTTTAGCCACGTTGTCTTCAGAAGAGAAAGCTTTCCAAAAAAGATTGTTTGAAAACTTTAAACTCTCTGACAATAAGAAGTTTGCCTATGTGGTCTTAGATCCAGAGGACCAGCAGTGGATTAAGCTCGGCGGGGATACTAAAAGAACCAGTGTGATTCTCAGAGATTTTAGGGAAAGAGCTCTTAATAATGATCCTAACGATAAAGCTTTTTCAAAAGAAATGTGCAACAAGTTAAAAGATGTTCAAGCAGCAGCAGTATTCTACAGTAATCCATCAGAAAATTTATATAAAATAAGCATTCACACAAAAAATGATTATGCTAAACGCTACAACGATTACATAAGAGAAAACTTATATCCTGAATTAACAGCCGGTGGTCACAGTAACAGAGGTGGCGGACGTATTTATACTTTAGATAAAGATGAATGTTTTAAATGGGCTGATTATTTTGTTCAGGCCTCTGAAAACATAGACTATAATTGATTTTTTATAAATAAACCGCTATACAAAGCTTAGATTAAAGTATTAGTAGTGCAAAACATGCATACTTTATGGCAATGTAAATAATCTAGTTTACCGACCAGTTTGATTTATTTTTAAATACTATTAAATTAGTAAATGTATGAATATGATTAGAATTTTATTATTGTTTAGTGTGTTATTTCTCAGTATACAGGTTGGAATGCTTCATAAATCTAGCGCCCAAGAACCTTCAAAAGTTATACAGGGATCAGTTTCTATGGTTGATCGAATTCCGGATGAATTATTTGGAACATGGAAAGTTTTTTCTGTTAGGGTTAAAACTAACAACCCAGAAGAGTTTGGAGAGTCTGGAGTAGATATATGGAACTTATCTAGATCCGGTAACGTCATAACTTTAATGAACCCGGTTTCTGGAGCAAGAGCTTCTGTTCTGGTGAGCGATGTGAGCGGCAATACTGTCAGGTTTCAAAAGGTGTCTAAAGACCGAGACAAGGAATCTATAGAAACGCCAGTCATAACGGTAGAGGATAACAACTTTTATGGAATTGACAAAATTTCTGTCAAAAAGTATAAAGATGGTAGCCTTTTTCAGGAAGATAATGTAGAGTATAAAGTGAAAGCTATCAAGATGTCTGGTGCAAATTTAACAGAAGTGCTTGGCTTTTAGCGGGAGGAAGAAAGAGACATATGTTAGGAAAAAAAGAATTATCATTTGATACGATTATATTAGGCTCAGGTCCTGCGGGATTCTCAGCAGCCATCTATGCATGTAGAGGTGCACTAAAAACTGCGATGATCGACATTTCTATGTTCGGTGGGCAGCCAAGTAATTATCTCGAGTTAGAAAATTATCCAGGTTTTTCTCTTATTGGCGGGTTTGAACTTATGGAAAAATTTGAAGAACACGCAGATAAGTTCGGCGTAGAAAAATACCCGATGCAAGAAATTTCAACGATAGACTTAGTCTCGGAAATGAAAGTTGTTGAAACTCAAGAAGCGACTTATAAAGCAAAAACAGTAATCATTGCTACAGGTGCTCAAGCTAAGAAAATGGGTATCCCGGGCGAGAAAGAATACGTAGGTAGAGGTGTTAGTTATTGTGCAGTATGCGACGGAGCATTTTTTAAAGATAAAGTCGTTGCAGTTGTAGGAGGCGGTAACTCGGCAGTTGAAGAAGCTATTTATCTTACAAAGTTCGCTAAAAAAGTATACATACTACATAGAAGAGATTCATTAAGAGCAGATAAAATTGTTCAAGACAGAGCTTTCAAAAACGAAAAAATAGAGTTTATCTGGAACGTAGTTCCACAAGAGGTAGTCGGAGGCGATTCAGTCGAAGAATTAGTTATTAAAAACGTAAAAACAGAAGAAGTTCAAAACCTTAAAATTGACGGAGTTTTCCCTTATATTGGTTTTACTCCAAATGTTGATAAATTTAATGGACAACTTCGTCAAACTGATTCAGGGTTTATTGAGACAGATCAAACTATGCAAACTTCAGTTCCTGGAGTTTATGCAGTCGGTGATGTCAGAAATACCCCGTTAAGACAAGTTATCACTGCAGCAGCAGATGGTGCGGTGGCAGCGTGTAGTGCGGTTAGATATGTCGAAGAATTCGATCTTGAAAAAGCATCAGTAGTTGCTGAATAACCAAATCGAAATATATATATTTAAAAAGAGGCAGGTCAATACTAAAATTGATTTTGCCTCTTTCATATTATACAATTTAAATGACTTTACTATCGAGAGAGCGGCATGTTCAAAAAAAAATTGATTATAATAATTATTTGTTTGTTTTTTTTGTTGCCATCAATATACTTTTTTGCTCCGGTTAATTCATTTAAAATTCTTGAGCTAAATGGTGTTCAACATTCTTATGTCCAGCCTTCTTTATCTAAAGATTCATTTTTGGATAAAACTTTTCAAAAGCAAGTTGAACATAAAAATAATCCTTTTTTTCTCTGGAACAATTTTTACCTCAAGTTTTTTAACACCTTTATGTATGAAGTGTTTAAAAAGTCGTATTCTATGACTACTGAAATAATTGTCGGCAAAGATAATTATTTATATCAGCAAGGTTATCCGATCAGTTTGTATATAGATTATGGTTCTGATGAAGATAATAAGATTAAAGCTGCAAACTATGCTAAAAATATTAAATTTGTTCAGGACTATCTTAAGTCTAAAAATAAGGTATTTGTTTTTGTTATCGAACCAAGTAAAGCTGTTTTTATTCAGGATAAAATTCCTGTAAGATTCATTAAAAAAGAAGGCAATGGTTCGTATTTTAGAATGTATGACTTGTATATGGATGCGCTTGAAAAAGAAGGCATTAATCTTGTTCAAGTGCCTGAAATTCTTGAGAAAGATACTTCTAATCATATATTTTTTCCAAAAGGTGCGCTTCATTGGGGCAATTATCCTGTATATTTAGCTATTCAAAAAGTTATTGAAGAAATTAATAAAAATGTTCCTTTTAAAATAGAACAAATAAAACTAAAAGAAGTAATAAAAGACAACAAGCCTTCTGGTTATGATGCTGATATGGCAATGGCTTTAAATGTATATAATCCTCCGCTTGATTATCCTGTAGAGCATTTTCTTATCTCTCCAAATAAAAAAGAATCTGGCTATAAAGCAGCACTTATAGGAAGTTGCTTTTTTGATCAATTTGTTCCGATGTTTAAGTCGTCCTCTTCTTTTAAAAATTACTCGTATTACAGTTATTTTGTTTTTTCAAGAGAAGATTTTGTAAACAACAAATCAATCGGTATAAAATACTTTGACTCTGATACTAATCGCCAAGACATAGTCACTCAAATAATGGAAAATGATATTGTGATTATATCTTTAAATCAGGCCTTTATTGATTTAGATAGTAATGACTATGTCAAAACATTCGCTCAAGAACTTAAAAAGTATGCTGAAATTCATAAATAAAACATTCTAGTAAATTTGAATGATTTTTATTAAAAAATATTAAAAAATCACATTTATGAGTTTATAATAATGACATCAGGTTAAAAATTATTAATATAAAAATGTAAGTATCCGAAAGGGCAGGCATGATAGGTAATCTTCAAAATTTGATTTCTAAAGTATTCTACACACCGACAGTCACAACAACTGCCGTTACTGCTCCAAAATCTAATAATCCTTTTGCAAACCCGTTTATGCAACAAACAAGCGGACGCAACGATTATTACGGCAAAAATGCCCCGGTTAATGGAGGGTATTTTGCAGGATATTACAATAATAAGCCTAACATAGTTGGAAGAAGGCTTTTTGTAGAAGTATAAAATTAAAAGCTGATCTCATAAAGGTCAGCTTTTTTGTTTATATTACATAATTATTACAAACGGTCGCCTTTTAAATTTTAAGTAATTATAATAAAATAGTTAAACGATGAGCATGTGAGAATCGGGAAAAAATAACCTTGTCTACAAATATAGTAAAATCTCAAGAAGGTAAATTAGGGAAGCTTCCACCACAAAGTGTGGAGGCAGAAGAAGCTATATTGGGCGCTATTCTTGCTAATCCAACTGTGCTTAACAGGATTGTAGAATATATCAAGCCTGAAAGTTTTTATAAACCTGCTCACAAAATTATTTATGAAGCAGTAATGAGCTTGTTCGCAAGAAATGATGCCATCGACATTGTAACAGTGTCAGAATATTTAAGAGAAAATGATAAGCTTGAATTAGTTGGCGGAAGAGCATATGTCAATGATTTGGCGCTTAACGTTGTGACAACTGCTAACGTTGAGTTTTACGCTAAAATCATTCAAGAAAAAGAAATTAAAAGAGCCTTAATCAATGCAGGTTCAGAAATCGTAACTATGGCGTACGATAATTTTTCAACAGAATCAACTCTTGATAATGCTGAAAAATTAATATTTAATATCGCATCACAGAAGAATACAACTGACTTAACACCTGTAAAAGATTTGGTACTAACCAGTTTTGAACAGATTGAATACAGATACAACCATAGGGATGAATTAAGTGGTGTTCCTACAGGGTTTTATGACTTTGATCAAATGACCTCAGGACTTCAAAAATCTGATTTGATTATTTTAGCAGCAAGACCTTCTATGGGTAAAACAGCATTTGTTCTTAACCTTGCTCAGAACGTAGCTCTAAGAGGCAATAAAGCAGTTGCAATATTCTCTCTTGAGATGCCTAAGCAACAACTAGTAAAAAGGATGCTTTGTTCTGAAGCTGAAGTAGATACCCAAAGATTGAACTCAGGACATATGCAGCCAAAAGATTGGGAAAAATTAACAACTGCAATGAACAGTTTTGCGGATGCTCCTATATATATTGACGATACAGGTAGTGTAACTGTACTTGATGTTAGGGCAAAATGCAGACGACTGGCGATGGAAGAAAAAAACCTCGGACTTATCGTTATCGATTATCTTCAACTTATGGAAGGTGGTTCAGGCTCTAATAATGACAGAAACCAGCAAATATCAGCAATATCAAGGGGCTTAAAAACCCTTGCAAGAGAACTTGAGGTTCCAATTATTGCACTATCTCAACT
>JAEZOG010000158.1 GCA_023414155.1 Cyanobacteria bacterium OH_CFB_184
TGATAGTTGAAAGCTGGAGGAAACACTATAATCAAGTCAGACCTCATAGTTCTTTAGGCTACAGACCACCAGCACCTAAAGCTAAGATACTAACTTTAAACTTGGACCAAAAACTGGGGGCTTGACAAAATGCATGGGCTTTTGAAATATTAGATATTATAGGCTCTGCTGCAACAAGTAAGAGTGCAATGTTCAAAAATATTGAAATTGAATATCAAGCTATTGAGCATATTGAATTTCGAAATGAATATGGTTATAAATACATAGATATATATTTAAAAAATGGTAAGACACTTTATATAGTAGAAATTTCAAAAATATCAATGGTATATGAAAAATTAACTAGCTTAATTAGTGGAACTGTTAGGTGTCCGAATTAGTGTTGGCATTGAAAAGTAAGAAGAAACTATGAGTATCAGGGGTCTTGATAATTAACTTTGTGATCGGATTCTTCATTTGCTATTCTTCTACTTCAGATTTAAAATCTAAAATCTAAAATATAAATTTTAAATCACAGTTAGGCAATTACTTTGAATTTTTATAGACCAATTCAAAAACAATAAAGCAATCTTTGACATTTATTATCTTGTACCTTAATATGAAATATAAGCTCGAAGAGCAGTTATAATAGTAAAATGGCGTGAAGAACATGAAAAAATATAAAAAAATACTGTCTTGCATTCTAGTAAATGTATTTTTTTTATTTTTAATCATAGTATTTTTTGAAATTTTTACATATGGAATTGATTACTTCAGATTTAATTTGCAGCACTATAGATTTGGGAATAAATATAATCTCCAACCTTATAATACAAAAATAAGAGACTTCCGTGACAGCTATTTTCAAAATCATAGAAATCCTAACTATATTAGGTACCCTTCCGGCCTTAATTACAAGTCATCTCAGCCGATAATTTTATTTGGTTGTTCTTTCACATATGGAACAAACCTTGCCCAAGAAGAAACTTTTGCCAGCAAACTTTCAAAATACACTCGACGCCCTGTTTATAACAGAGCTTCTGGAGGTTGGAGTTTGCAGCAAATGGTTTTTCAGTTAAAAAATGATCCAGATTTAGATGTAATAAAGAATCCAAAAGTTATCATTTATACAATTATTCCTGACCATATCAACAGGCTGTATTCTCGTTCATATTTTAATTATCAAGATTCATTTAATCTTATCTATGAAAACAAAGATAATAAGCTCATTGAAAAGAAACCAAAAATAAAAGCTCTGTATAATCTATACTCGTATAGATTTATTACAAGATGTTTTTCTGTTTGGAAAAATACGAATAAGTATAATGAAAATTTTGATTTTATGAAGCTTCATTTTAAAGTGGCAAAAATGATAGCAGCAGATAAATATCCAAATGCAAAATTTGTGATTTTAAAATATGAATATGGCCCAAAATCTTGGTATATAAATACACCTCGTTGGAAAGAATTAGAACAAGATGGGTTTATTATATTTGATGCAAATGAATTATCGCAAGTTGATTTAGGAAATGAAGAATATAGATTATTCGATGGCCACCCTAGCGGGAATGCTTGGGATAAAATAGTTCCGCCACTTGCAAAAAAGCTTGGAATTTAATTTTCGTTTTCTTATATGAAACTGATATTGATGTTGTGTAGTTTTTAATTGTATATTAATTTTTTTAAATTTTATGGATAAAAAAAGCAATAATATTGCTTTTTGAACTTATAGAAGTTATGAAAATCCAGTTTTTAGCTGCTCAAAAACAAGTTTATAATCTAAAACCTTATCAGCCTCAATCTGCTGTGAAGTATCAGTTTAACCTGCAAAAGGATACGGTTTCTTTTGGTGCGATAAAAAAAAGTAAACTCGATAATTATCAACTATTGTGCGCAAATTATTTTAAAGCACCTATTGAAAAATTTAATACTGAAGAAGATTACAAAAAATGGGCGAACAGCAAGCTGGATAAAACATTAGAATTTACGCAATATACCAGCTATAGCGATGTTGATCCGAACAGAGTAGATGAAGAAACAACTAATTGTCGTTTTGATCGATTGAAACAGTGGGAAAATTATTTATTAAATGACCCGAAAATGAAAAGGCACCCTGAACTCGCTTTATTTGTGGCTGACCAAGTAACTAAAAATCTTTATCCCGACACCAAAACTTTGCCTCCTGTTTTTGATAAAAAAATCATAGAACTGACTATTTCTGACTTGGGTAAAACTCTTTCTGCTAACCCAAAAGCGATAGTTAATTTGAATAAAAAGTATCAGGAAAATCTTAGAGCTATCACTTTGCAAAATGTAGAAAAATTTCCTGATCAGGCGTCTAAAAATAATAACTATTGGGTAAAGATACCTTCTAAAATTAAAGATTTAGATAATTTTTCTAAGAATGTCAAGAACCTTAATATACTTAGTTCTGAGGCTTGGTGTACAAAAGGTCATTTTGCAGAAAAGTATTTAAGTAACAACGACTTTTATCTTTATATAAATAACAATAGTCCTGAGCTGTCTATAAGGGTGGAACATTCTAATATTAAAGAGGTTAGAGACAAAAATCACAGTCAAAAAATAGGGTTAAATTACTTAAATTCGTTGAACTCAATTATAGAGTCAAAAAATCTTACCGGTTATGATATGGAGCTTCAAGATCTTGGCTATAGGCAGCAAATCGTCGATTTGCATAAAAGTTTTATGGAAGATGATATAAATAACAAAAATTATAAAAACATATTGAAATCTTCAGGTATAGATGTAAATGTCAGAGAAGATGGATTAATGGAACTTTCCCATTTCGAAAAGCCGAACAAAGATTATACTTATGAAGACCTTGGTATAAACGAAAATGATATGTTCAAAAATATTGCCGTAATAAAAGGCAATGCGGATTTTTCAGGAACCAGAGTGACCAACCTGGGTAAGCTTGAATCCATAGATGGTTATGTTTTCTTGGGGTTAAGCAATATAAACAGTTTAGGTAACGTAAAAACTAAACAAAGAGTATTCTGGAATTAATGGTCTTATAT
>JAEZOG010000195.1 GCA_023414155.1 Cyanobacteria bacterium OH_CFB_184
GAAGAAGTGTTAGGGTTTATTCTGACGAGCAAATAAAACAAGAAGATTTAGACCTGATTTTAAAAGCGGGACAATTTTCGCCAAGCGGATGCAATATGCAGCCATGGCACTTTACGGTTGTTCAAAATAAAGAATTGATGAACGAAATCAGCAACGAAACAAAAAAAGTTCTTTCTACCTGTGACAACGAAAAATTTCAAGCTTACGCAAAAAACGAAAACTATAATATATTCTTTAACTCAACAACTACAATTATTATTTCTGGTGAAAAATCAGCATTGGTTCCTCAAACAGACTGCGCAGCTGCTACTCAAAACATGCTTATTGCAGCAGAATCATTAGGAATCGGGACTTGTTGGATTGGATTGATTACGTATTTATTTATGAGCGAAAAAGGTGCAGAATATATCGAAAGACTTCAAATCCCAGAAGGATACGAACCTTATTATGCAATCACGCTTGGCTACAAAAAACACCCTGATCCAAAACCGCTACCAAGACGCGAAGGTACAGTTAACTTTGTAAAATAGTAGACATTTGTGTTTATCCATTTTATGATATATTCCATTAACTATATAAGAGAGAATATAAATGAAGATAACAGCAAATACTGTTTATAATCCAAATAATACAAGAACATCGTTCAAGAGCAAGCCTTATATAACCAAACAGGCAGAGAAAATCTTGGATTCAAACTTGCCTGATAATTCTATCCTTTACGGAAAAAAAGTGGTTGAAAAAATAAAAAAATATTTCAATACAAGAGGAAGAAGACTTACCATCAAAACCTTGAATGAGGGAGAATCTTTTGCAGACAAATTTAATTTCACAAAAGCTATTAATCAAGGTCATATAGGTACTTTTGATGAAAAGTCAGGTTGCAAAAAACTAGTAGCAGTCATGAAAGATAAAAAATGGAATGAAGACGTTGTCCTAACTGCCCCAAGCTCCCCTTTCGGCACAAAGGCCTTTATCAACGCAGTCAGATCTCAGATTTCTACAGAAAATAATAAAATTATAAAACCATACAAATAGTGTAAGAACTTCATGTAGTTTTGTGCAAATATAGTTTCTGTAAAAAACAAAAGAGCCGAAACTATGAAAAACATTAAAAAAGAAGTTAAAAACTACTTGTTAATCAAATACGCTAAAAATAAACTTATCCAAAAAAGCAACCTTATTTCTGAAAAGATATCATGGATAAAGAGAAAACACCTTTCTAATACAGTGTATTCTCATTGCGCTGTTCTAGTTGAGTTTTTAACCAGCAAAGAGTGTAATTTTTCATTTAAAAATAAAAAATTTATTTTCGACAATATTTTAAAATACTCACTTGTAAAAGGTGAAAATTTAATAAAAGCAAATGGGCAAATAAAAATTATTAAACCATTTTTACAATTGAATTCTTATATTATTTATGAAGAAATAATTAACGGCATAACAGAGAAAAAATCAAAGAAATCAATAGCTTTCAACATAGAAAAGAAACTGGCAGAAATTCAAGAAAAGATAGATTCTGAATCTGACGCTGAACAAATCTTAATAGAAAAAATCAGCGCGTAATTTATTCTAAGTATTTATTGTATAATATTAACTAATACATAAATATATAGACTTGGAATAAAAAGAAACATGATAACTACGAGTAAGCTAGCTGTAAAGTTTGGAAGCCAAACATTATTTGAAAACGTTAACGTAAAATTTTCGCCCGGTAACTGCTATGGATTAATTGGAGCAAATGGTTCAGGGAAAAGTACATTTTTAAAAGTTCTCTCAGGAGAAATTGAATCCAGTTCAGGCGATGTTCATATACAAAAAGGTCAAAGGATTGCTGTTTTAAAGCAAAACCACTTTGAATTTGACGAATATAAAGTTATAGACACCGTCATAATGGGGCACAAAAAGCTCTATGACATTATGATGGAAAGAGAAGAACTATATGCAAAACCTGATTTTAATGATGCTGATGGATTAAGAGTCGCTGATTTAGAAACTGAATTTGCAGAATTAGACGGCTGGCAAGCTGAATCGATGGCTGCTACTTTATTAAGCGACCTTGGCATCGATAATAACCTTCATTACTCTTTAATGAGCGACCTTGCAGGCAGCGAAAAAGTTAGAGTATTACTAGCTCAAGCATTGTTTGGAAACCCGGATATATTGCTTCTGGACGAGCCTACAAACCACTTAGACATAAGTACTATCGTCTGGCTAGAAGAATTTTTAATAAATTTCTCAAACACAGTTATTGTCGTATCTCACGACAGAAAGTTCTTAGACAGAGTTTGTACGCACATAGCAGATATTGACTACGGGCAAATACAAATTTATCCAGGAAACTACTCATTCTGGTCTCAAGCTAGCCAATTAGTTCAAAAACAAAAAGAAGAACAAAACAAAAAAACTGAAGAAAAAATGGAAGAATTAAAAACTTTCATCGCTCGTTTTAGCGCTAACGCATCAAAAGCAAAACAAGCTACATCTAGAAAAAATATACTGGATAAACTTACTCTTGAAGACATTAAACCATCTACAAGACAATATCCAAGAATAAGATTCAATTACGTAAAAATACCTGGTAAAGATGTTCTTCACGTAAAAGAATTAACAAAATCAGTCGATGGAAACACTCTATTTAAAAACTTTAACTTTGAAGTTCATCAAGGTGAGAAAATTGCATTTATAGCAAAAGATCCTCTGATAATCACTACATTGTTCCAGATTTTAGCAGGTGAACTTCAACCTGACAGCGGAGTATTCGATTGGGGAGTAACAGCTACATATTCATATTTCCCAAAAGATAACAACAAATTTTTCGATACAAAAATCAACCTTATCGAATGGCTGGCACAATATTCACCAGACCAACATATCAGCTTCTTAAGAGGATATTTAGGAAGAATGTTATTTACAGGTGAAGATTCTGAAAAAAGCGCTAACGTTTTATCAGGAGGAGAAAAAGTCCGTTGTATGTTCGCAAAAATGATGGTGGCGGAAACAAACGTCTTAATCTTTGATGAACCTACAAACCACTTGGATTTAGAAGCAATTACTGCACTAAATAATTCATTGATAGACTTTAGTGGAACAGTATTCTTTACCTCTCAAGATCATCAATTTATTCAAACAGTTGCAGATAGAATAATTGAAATATCTCCAAATGGCTGGATAGATTCACATTACAAATATGATGAATATATTGTTAATCCAAATATCAAAAAACGCCAAGAAGCATTATACAAACAAGAATGCAAAGCCAGATAAACTAAAATAATTTTGTTTTCTATTTTTTAATGTTAATATAGAAATATTTTGGAGAAAATTATGAAAAAAGTTATTACTTACGGCACTTTTGACGTTTTACATTATGGACACGTTAACTTGTTGAAAAGAGCTAAAGCTTTAGGTGATTATTTAATAGTTGTTCTATCATCAGACGAATTTAATAAAATTAAAAATAAAGAATCATATTATACTTACGAACAAAGAAAAATGATATTAGAATCTGTTCGTTATGTTGATTTAGTAATTCCTGAAAACAATTGGGAACAGAAAAGATCTGATGTCCTTCCCCCGTATAATTAGTCCATAGTTTAAGAGGAAGTTTGATAAAATATTAGTGTGGTTTTT
>JAEZOG010000271.1 GCA_023414155.1 Cyanobacteria bacterium OH_CFB_184
ATCACCAGAAACGTTCTTAGTTGTTACTTCATCAGGTATTTCAGCTAAAAATCTGCTCGGGTTGTAGTATCTGTATTCTCCCCACATTTGTCTTCTTTTTGCGTGAGAAATAAAGAGTTTTTTCTTAGCCCTTGTAACTCCAACATACATAAGTCGTCTTTCTTCTTCCATCTCTAAATGGCTGTTTAAAGACCTATTATGAGGGAAAATACCTTCTTCAAGCCCCGATAAGAACACTATGTCAAACTCAAGACCTTTCGCGCTATGTAAGGTCATCAGAGTTAGCGATTCTGATTCTTCATCATATCCATCAATATCACTGACTAGTGATACCTGTGATAAAAATTCTCCAAGATCATTACCTTCTTCTAAAGGTTCGAACTCCTTAGATACATTTATTAACTCTTGCAAGTTTTCGATTCTTGTTTCAGCTTCAACATTATCTTCAGCTTTTAATTCATTTAAGTAACCTGATTCTTCAAGTAAATATGCTATATACTCAGGGAGTTTTAAGGTATTCATGTTTCTTCTGAATTTTTCAATCAGTTCAATAAAAGACTTAAGTTTAGTCTTTGTACCTTGATTAAAGTCATCATATTCATCAATGTTTAAAATAATATTGTACATTGATGTTTCTTGATTTGTTGCAAATTCAAGGATTTTAGCGACAGTTGTAGGTCCAATGCTTCTTTTGGGAACATTGATAATACGTCTTAGACTTTGTGAGTCACTAGGGTTATAAATGAGCTTTAAATAAGCGATTATGTCTTTGATTTCTTTTCTGTCGTAGAATTTTAACCCACCAACGATTTTGTATGGAACACCGGCTGCAATACAAGCTTCTTCCATGGCTCTTGATTGAGAGTTTGTTCTGTACAAAATAGCCATATTATTGAGTGAAACATCTTTGCTTAATTTTCTGATATTTCTTACTACATAATTAGCCTCATCACCCTCATCATGGCACTCTTGTATATCAATTACTTCGCCTTTTCCAAGGTTAGAGTACAAGTTTTTACTTAATCTTTGCGTATTATTTGTGATAATTGCGTTAGCAGCGGTTAAAATTGTTTCAACTGAACGATAATTTTGCTCGAGTTTTACAAGTTTTGTTTTCGCAAATTCAGCTTGAAAATTCAGTATTATTTTATAATCTGCGCCTCTCCAGCTGTATATAGATTGGTCAACATCACCAACTACACATAAACTGCGATTAGAGAGTTCTTCTTCAGTTTTATTATTAGTGTAGATGTGAGATATCATCTGGTATTGGCTTATGTTTGTATCTTGAAACTCATCTACTAAAATATGTTTGAATCTATTATGGTATTTTTCTCTTGTCTCTGCTGATGTTTCAAGTAGTTTTACAGCCAGCATTAACATATCATCAAAGTCTAATGCGTTGTTTAGGCATAATTGTTTTTGATATTCCGTATAAACTTGAGATATTTTTTCAGTCTTATAATCTCTAGCTCGGGTTGCAAAAGTATATGCGTTTTGCATCTTATTTTTCGCATTGGAGATAACTGTTTTAACAAGTTTTGGTGCATAAACTTTTTCATCAAGATTGAGCTTTTTTAATGCGTTTTTTATGACAGCAAGAGAGTCAGTTTCATCATAAATAACAAATGATTTATTTAATTTCTGACCGTTTTCATCTGTATAATTTTCAATATCTGTTCTTAAAATACGACCAGAGATACTGTGGAAAGTTCCAACCCACATTTTTTTAGCGTTTTCTTCGCCTATCATATGAGAAAGTCTTTCGACCATTTCTTTTGCAGCTTTATTTGTAAAAGTTACAGCCAATATCTCATAAGGAGATACGCCTGACTTAACAAGATTGGCAATTCTAGTTGTTAAAACCTTTGTTTTACCACATCCTGCGCCAGCCAAAACCAACAGTGTACCGAACTTTTCGATAACTGCTTCCCTCTGCTCCGTATTTAACCCGTCTAAAATGTTATTCATACACTTTTATTTTTGAAATTTTGTGATATTATTAAATTATATTCTAAACAAGAATTTATACAAAGTTATTATTGAAATTAGGGTCATAGAATGTCAGACGAAAAGAAAAGCGAACAATCAATAATGGTACCGATGGATGATCTAGATATCGTAGATCAATCTAATGCTAATACAATCGATGAATTAGCAATGGAACTAGCTACAATCCAGCAATCTGCAAAGAAAATTGCTATAATTGGTAGCCGTAACTTACCAATTACTCATCAGCAAATTATAGAAATTCTTGCAGCAGCGCTTGTTACTCAAGGTAATACTATTATCACAAGTGGCGGTTCTAGCGGAACTAACGCTGCAGCTATTAGAGGCGCGATGAAGTCTAACCCTGAAAAACTAAGAGTAATTTTGCCTCAAACTATTGGTCAGCAACCTTCTGATGTACAAGACCAATTAATAGGCGTTCCTAATATAATTGAACATTCAGATAGAGCAATGATGACATTAGCTGATGCAAGCAGAATTTGTAACAGAGAAATCATTGATGAGTGCCAACAATTAATTTGTTTCTTATCACACACATCAGGCACATTGCACAAAGCAATTGACTATGCTGAAGAAACACATAAAGTTGTTACATCATTCTATTTAGACTAGTTTTATAATCTTTATAATTCTTTTGATTTTATGTGTTTAGCAACAGCTTCACCCATAGAAAAGCAATTTGATTGCGTTCTGATTGCTGCTTGAGCTTTGAATGTGGCACTTAGATGTCTGCCGATTATGTATAAATTATCGTAATCTTTAGATATCAATGATTCGATAGGGAGGTAATAGTTGCCTTTTGGATGATCTAGTACACTGGCATTTTTTTCTTTAGAATGTATGTCTATCGGGTAATTGCTACTTAATGCTGTATTTTCAAATTTTGTTTTTTGGATTATGTCTTCATCTGTAAAAACATATTTCCCTTCGACTCTTCCTGATTCCCTAACTCCTAGCATGTCTGCTATGCTTGATATGTAGGCATTTTCGAAGCCCGGGAGGTACTTATTACAGAATACTGATAGTCTATATATGGCTGATCTAGCCTGTATAAGTGCTTTAGAGTACGTTTCTGGGTCGTTTATTGATTCATTATCATCAATTAATATCCTAGGACAGTTAAACGCAATGCTGCCCGGCATTCCTGGTATAGTAAATATCTGAAAGTACGCACTGTCTTCTTCCTTGAGGATATCATTAGCTATAGCGACTGCAAACAAGGGCTTTAACGCCCATTTTATATTGGTATCCCAAGTATAAGCTGTAGAAAGATGTATTTGCTCACTAGTTTTGTCGCTGGTTGTAATATTCCTGTCTGAATCGTATTTTAGCAACCAGTTTTCAAAAGTTTCCATATCAATATTTGACATTATAAAACGCAAAGTTGTTGCCTGATTTGAGTTTTCAGAATTTAAAAAATTACAATTAAAAATTTTCGCAACTTTTCCAAAACCCGTCGCGTCTACAAGATATTTCGTTTCGAATTGTAATGATAACATATTAGAGATTATTTCAACTTGAAAATTATCGTTTTCGAGTTTTTTACCTGAAATAAATTCTGAATTATATAAAATTTCACAATTGACTGAAGAAAGCATATCGTCAAATACTATCTTGAGCAGATGAGGGTTTAACCAGCCGGAATTGCCGTCAGAATAGGTATGTTGTGCTCCATATTTCTTGGCAAAATCGATTAAATCTATGTAAAAATCGGTATTGATATTTTCCATATCAATCTTCATTATCGGCGTAACGAGCGCAGAGGTCATTGTTCCGCCTAGGTGGATATTCTTTTCTATAATTAAGGTTTTCAGCCCTAGCTTAGCACTAGTATATGCAGCAGCTACTCCTGATGTTCCTCCTCCAACTATTATTACATCGTATTTTTTCATTTTGCTCGTTTCTATTTATCTTATTTTTATCTTTTATTGATGTTTTGTCAATTATTTATACGTTTAGCTTTCTCAGGTCTTTTTTATACCTACTTGTAGAAATTCTGTCAGAGGTTTTCTTTTCTTGTTCTCTGGTTTTTATAATTTCTGATCGTGTTGAATTTAAGAATGGGTCGCGATATAAAATGCCGCCTTGAGTTTTTGTTATACCTATATCTTCTGAATCTAATTTGTATATTATTTTATCTGGATTTAACGACGCAACTGTTCCGTATTGTTTTTCTTTAATTAATACTTTTCCTAAATTAAATCCTAAATCTAATAACGCGCTTCTAAATGGTGTTGAATTTGAATAAGTTATTAAATTGGAATTTTTATTCATTTTTGATTTTAAAAGTGATAAAAAATCAAAGGTCCATAATGTAGGGTCTTTTTGAGGCGTAAAAGCGTCTAAAAATATGAAATCATAGGTCTTATCAAGAGTCTGAATTACTTGCCTTGCATCGTTACAATATGGTACAAATACAAAACCACCGTTTTTAGAGCCTTCTAGTTCATTTTTAATTCTATAAGATACATATTGATAATATATATTATGTAAGAACTCACAAGATTGCTCAGAGGGGGCATATTTGACCTTAGAATTAGTGTATTGTTTTAAGATTTTGAGTATAAGAGCACTATTTTGATCTAAAAAGTCAGGGTCAATTTTATTCAATATTATTTCTGTTTTAGAAATATAGTTTTCGATTTTTATAAACAAACTAACAGCAATTTTTATTCTTACATCAATAGATGGAATGGAATCTTTTATAAAAGGAGAAATCATAACTAATTCATTATCTATTTCTAACGCATCAATTTCTATTTTGCAATTTAAGTTGTTTTTTAAAGCTAGGTATACAGCTGATTTTGAGTTGTAACCAATACCATAACAGATATCAAGTATTTTTACTTTTTTATTATTTTTTACAAAATTTATAAAGCCAGAGGGAATAATAAACTTATTAATTGCTTCTGTAAGAGCACCGGAACCAGAGTGATATATGTCATCAACTTCATAGTTGTATAATCCAACTGATCCGTCTTTAGTTTTTACAAAGTCGTATTTTTTCATATATAAATTCTATATTAAATCTATGGTCATGATGTAAATATTAAGAGATATGTTATCGATATGATACTGTTCGATATAAATATATTATATGTATGTTTCATTTCGAACTATTCATTATATTGCTATCCGAAATATAACAATAATATTTCTTTACTTTTAAAAAATTAATATAAATTTTATTTTTAAATTTTTAAAATTTTGAGTTAAAAAATAAAAATAAAACTACAAACATTTTTTTTAGTTATTTGGGTAATGAATGATTTTCTAACTGAATATATATTTATTGTAAGTGGGAGAGAAATATGCAAAAAACGCCAATAAATATAATGCTTGTAGAAGATCATAAGCTTATGAGAGTAGGAATGAAAACACTATTCGAGGAAACAGATGAGTTCAATGTGATTGCAGAGGCTCAAACAGGGAAAGAAGCCATTGAAAAAGCCCGAATACACAAGCCAAACGTGATATTAATGGACATAGGACTGCCTGATATGTCTGGTATAGCTGCTTCTAAGCGGATATTAGATGAAAATCCTGAAGAAAAAATAGTGATTTTGACTTCTCACTGCACTGAAGAAGAAGTCACAGAAGCCCTATCTGTCGGTGTATACGCCTATGTTATAAAGGATATTAATACTGATTTATTGATGATGATTATAAAATCTGTAAACGAGGGCGCCATTTGGCTTGACCCAAAAATTGTGCCGCTATTAAGACAAAAAAATGGACCAATAATACCTAAAAAACAGACTTCAAGAGCTGCTTTTAGGTCGCAACATGCTAATTTAACCGAGAGAGAATACGAAGTCTTAAAGCTTGTTGTAGATGGAAAATCCAATAATGAAATAGCAAATATTCTTAGTATCAGCGAACATACAGCGAAAGCACATGTCTGCAATATAATCCAGAAACTAGTAGTAGATGATCGTACTCAAGCAGCGGTAAAAGCTTTAAAAGAAGGGCTCGTTTGATGGGTTGAAATCGAAAATAAACTGTGTTAATATTAATAGGCTAAATACTAGGATAAAGGAGAAAAGGCATGTCAATTTCAAAAATCGACTCAGTAAGCTCATGTCAACCGCTAAAGCAATCTGTTTCTGCTGTGCCTTTGAGAGAAGTTGCATTTAAAAACAACTCAAATGACTCTTTTGTCCCTTCTGCAAAAAATAAAGATAATGTCCTAGAAGCTAAATATGACTTTGCTTGCAGACTTGCAGCTTTTTACAAGTCTGAATATGAAAAACTGTTAGTTGAAAAATCTTGCAGTATTTAGTTACTTTCGCTTAATAATATAGACTAATTTAGTCAAATATGTTATTTAACTTGTATGTTAGATAACAAAAAATATTGGTTAGCTTTTGCTGCACTAGAAAAAATAGGTAGTATTTTCGTTCATAAATTATATGAACACTTTAATAATGATATCGAATTAGCTTGGAAAGCCGATATTTCTGACTTAGTTAATATTGATGGAATAACTACAAAACAAGTTGAAAACTTTTTAAAAGAGAAACAAAACATAAATCCAGATGAATGTTTAGACTATATTTTAAAAAGTAATATAAATTTTATAACATTCGATGATTCTGCTTATCCTGAACTTTTAAAGCATATTTATGGACCACCAATGACGCTTTTTATTGCTGGGGATATAAATAGGTGTAACTTTAATAAAACACTTGCTGTAGTTGGCTCTCGGAAAGCCAGTGAGTATTCAAAAGACATGTTAAACACAATTTTATCTGATTTTACAGGCTCTGATATTTGCATTGTTTCAGGTTTAGCAACAGGTATCGATACAGCAGCGCATTACTCTGCTATAAACTCAGGTTTATCAACTATTGCAGTCATTGCAGGTGGGTTTAAACATATTTATCCAACTTCTAATAAGAATTTATTTAGAGAAATTCAAAATAGTCATGGTATCGTTATTTCAGAATATTGGCCTACATTTCAACCGATAGCTTGGAGATTTCCTCATAGAAATAGGATTGTCAGCGGTCTTTCTTATGGAACACTTGTAGTTGAAGCAGCAATTAAAAGCGGTGCTTTAATAACAGCAAAACTATGCCTGGAACAAAATCGCGAATTAATGTGCGTTCCCGGATTAATTTCTAACCCCAATACCGAAGGGATTTACAAGCTATTAAAAGAAGGAGCTTCGCTTGTAACATCCTCAAAAGATATATTAGATTGCCTTAGCTGGAATATCGAAAAAACAAATAAAACAAAAGAAAGTAAACAAAAAATTCAACTTTCAGAGCAAGAAAAACTAGTTTATGATATTATTTCTAAAGATTCGTTTAGTTTAGATGATTTAATTTTAAAGACGAATATTAATATTGCTGATTTAATGGTAATATTAACGAGACTAGAGATAGAAGGACTAATAAAACAAACAGACGGGGATAAGTTCATTTCTCTTGCTGTTTTTTAGAAAGAATTATGGCAAAAAAGAAAGCAGAAAAAGCACTAGTAATTGTTGAGTCACCAGCTAAATCTAAAACAATAAAAAAGATTCTAGGTGATTCTTTTCAAATAGAAGCAAGCTACGGACACATCAGAGATTTTCCTCCAAAAGTTTTAGGATTTGACGTTGTTAATGACTTTGAACCTTCATTTATTGTCATTCCTGAAAAGCAAGCTGTAGTCAAAAAATTAAATGATGCTGCTAAAAAATCCGATAAAATATACCTTGCATCCGACCCTGATAGAGAAGGAGAAGCTATTGCCTGGCACGTTAGACAAGTTTTAGAAGTGCCAGATGAAAAAATATTCAGAATAGAGTTTAACGAAATCACACCAAAAGCGGTTAAAAATGCAGTCGAAAATTTTAGAAATATCGATATGCAAAAAGTTAAAGCTCAACAAACAAGACAAATATTAGATAGGTTAGTAGGTTATAAAATAAGCCCTGTATTGTGGGAAAAACTTAGAAATAACAGACTTTCAGCTGGTAGAGTTCAAAGCGTCGCTTTAAGAATGATTTGCGAAAGAGAGTCTCAGATCGAAGCATTTGTTCCTCAAGAATACTGGACAATTTCTGCTGATTTATTAAAAGAAAAAAAATCTTTTGAAGCCGAATTAACTAAATATAACGGTAAAAAGATCGAAATTAATAATGAAGAAGCATCAAGTAAAATTGTAAAAGAGCTTTCTAAAAAAGGTCTTGAATATAAAGTTTCTAAAATTACAAAAAAAGAAACAACAAGAAAACCATCTGCACCGTTTATAACTTCAACCTTACAGAGAGAAGCCAGTAATAAACTAGGTTACGGCGTATCTAAAACAATGCAGGTTGCACAAAAGTTATATGAAGGTATTGATCTTGATGGAGACGGCCCAGTCGGTTTAATTACATATATGAGAACCGATTCTGTCAGAATATCAGACGATGCTCAAGCTGATGCAAAACAATATATCACAGGTAATTATGGAGATGAATATTACCCAAAAACTCCTAATAGTTACGTTAAAACCGATAAAAAGAATGTACAGGACGCTCACGAAGCGATTAGACCATCATATGTTGATAAAACGCCTGAAAGCCTCAAGCCATTATTAACAAATGAACAGTACCGCTTGTACAAGCTTATATGGGATAGATTTGTTTCTTCTCAGATGGAAAATGCAAAAGTTCAAAATACTTCAGTTGAAATCGAAGCTGGTGATTATACATTCAGATTAGGTTCAAGCAAAATATTATTTGATGGTTATTTAAAAGTTTATTCTGACACTGACGATAATGTTGAAGAACTGGCAAAAATGCCGACATTTAAAGAAAATGAAGTTTTAGAATTATCTAAAATAAATCCTAAACAGCATTTTACTCAACCACCTCCAAGATTTACAGAAGCTTCTCTTGTTAAGGCTATGGAAGAATATGGAATCGGAAGACCGAGTACGTATGCCCCGATTATTTCTAAAATTCAACAAAAAGGATATGTTCAAAAGCTAGAAAAAGCTCTACAACCAACTCTTTTAGGAAGAACTGTATCAGAAAAATTAGTCGACCATTTTAAAAAGATCATGGACTATGAATTTACAGCTTCTCTAGAAGCAAAATTAGATGATATTGCTGAAGACAAAGCTGAGTGGAATAATGTACTTAAAGAGTTTTATGATCCATTTATTCAAACAGTAAATGATGCAAAAGAAAATATGGAAAAAGTCGTAATTGATTCTGGAAAAGTTTGTCCTAATTGCGGAAAAGCAATGATCGTCAGAACAAGCAGATTTGGCACACAGTTCCTTGGATGCTCCGGTTACCCTGAATGTAAAACTATGATGCCGCTTGATGGAGATCAAACAAGTCAGGCTAATACCGAAACTGATGAAAAATGTGAAAAATGTAACAGCCCTATGATTCAAAAAGTCGGACCTTATGGACCATATTTAGAATGTACGGCAGAAACCTGCAAACATAGAAAAAGAATTATCAAATCTACAGGCGTAAAATGCCCTAAAGAAGGATGCGATGGAGAAATCGTATTCAAAAAATCTAAGTATGGCAAAATATTTTTCGGATGTAATAAATATCCTAAATGCGATTTTGTTTCTTGGTACGAACCTGTAGATGAGAAATGCCCTGAATGCTCAAGTATTCTAGTTAAAAAAATAACAAAAAAAGCTAGTAAACTTGAATGCATAAGCAAAGAATGTTCTTACTCAAGAGAAATGGAAGATAAAAGTGATTAAATTAGGATTAATTGGTTACCCTTTATCGCATTCAATGTCGGCAGTTATATTCAGAGCCGCATTTGAATCAGCCGTGATCGATGGATCATATGAGATTCTTGAAACTGAACCTGAAGATCTCATAGATAGAATCAAATTCCTTAAATCTCGAAATTTCGACGGTTTTAATGTTACTATTCCGCTTAAAGTTCCGATAACACTCTTTTTAGACCAAGTAGATAACATTGCAAATCAAGCAGGTTGTGCAAATACAGTTAAAATATTACCAGACAAATCGTTGCAGGGCTTTAATACTGATGTGCATGGTTTTATAAAAGCTATTCCTGGTGATATTCAAACAAAATTGAATGGTTCAAAAGTGGCTATAATTGGAAATGGAGGAGCTGCAAGAGCTGCAGCAGTTGCCTTAGCCCAACTTAATGTAAAAGAAATAGATTTTTATGTCAGAAACATAATTAATGCTTCAGTCATGATAAATATTGTCAGAGAAAATTTCCCAAATATAAAAATAAATTCTCATCAAATGCAGCATATCGATGATTTATCTTGGTATTCAATGCTTGTAAACACAACTCCAATAGGCATGAGAGGTAAGGCAATGGGATTATCTCCGATACCTGAAGAAGTAATTAAAACCTTACATAGCGATGCTGTAGTTTATGATATTGTATACAATCCAATAAAAACTGCGTTAATAGAAATGGCTCAAAAACACAATATAAAGACTATAAACGGGCTGGATATGTTAATTTATCAAGCGGAAAAAGCATTTGAAATTTGGACAGGTAAAAAGCCTGACGTTAAATCAATGAAAATTGCAGCTCTTGAGAGTTTAACAGTTTAGTTTTTATAAGCTAAATCAGGTTTTCTTGCAGCTAATGTTTCATCAACTCTTTTGACAGGTGTGTTAATAGGATGTTTCAATACTTCCTGTGGTGAATTTTTCACTTCTTCTGCAATTTCCTTCATTATTTCAATGAACTCATCGAGCCTTTGTTTATTTTCAGTCTCAGTAGGTTCTATCATAATTGCCTCAGAAACAATCAGAGGGAAATAAACTGTAGGCGGGTGGAAGTTATCATCCATAAGCCTTTTTGCAATTGCTAAAGTATTAACACCGTATTCTTTTTGCCAATCCCCTGATAATACAAACTCATGCATACACTTACAATCATGAGGAAGCAAGTAATGTGATTTTAACTTTTCTTTCATATAATTAGCATTTAAAACAGCATTTGTACTAACATCTTTGAGTGATTTACCCATTGAAAGTATATATGCGTATGCTCTTATTAATATTCCAAAGTTACCGTAGAATGATTTTAGCTTTCCTATTGTGTTTTGTAACTCATAATTTTTGAAGTATTTTTCATCATCAAAATCTACTACTGGAACAGGTAAGTATT
>JAEZOG010000023.1 GCA_023414155.1 Cyanobacteria bacterium OH_CFB_184
TCTACAATCCAAGACGTTGCACTAAAATATAAAGATACTAACTTTATTCAGCACGCCCTTAACCTAAAAGACATTTACGCAACTGCTTGTTTTGCAGCAATCACAGCTTTTAATCCTAAGATGAAAAAAGAAAACAAAAACACCCTAATTTATAACACCGCGATTTCGACAGGATTGACAATCGGCGGAAGCTATATCGTTGATAAAGCGATTCAAAAACCAGTTAAAAAGTTAACGGATAATTTTATCAAAGCTAACAAAAACGATCCAAACTTATATAAGTACTTAAATGGCATCAAGGTTCTTAAACCGATAGTTATTTTAAGCTCATTGTATTATATTGCAATCCCAATTTTATCTACATTTTTGGCAGGTAAACTTACAAAAACTACCCAACAAAACAAAATAACGAGTGAACAATGTTAAAAATTGCCCAGACAAACACAAAAAATATTGTTATAAAAAAACTGTCCGCGTGGTCAAAATTTGAAATTTCAAGCTTTTTAATCGCAATAACTATTGTTCTTTTCTGCTCTATATATATGCAAGATTCTCCGACTGCGGTTATATCTGCTATATGCGGTATCATTTATACAATTTTGGCAGGAAAAGGAAAGGTATATTGTTACTTTTTTGGAATCATTGGAACACTATGCTGCGCTTACCTTTCTTATGATATAGCTTTGTACGGAAATTTTGCGCTGCATTTATTATATTACTTTCCTATGGAGATCATTGGATTTTTCACCTGGAAAAAACATATAGATAAAACCACAAACGAAATTATAAAAGAAAAACTCTCAAGAAAAGAGCTTTCGACGATGATAGTAATCATTACTCTGGCAACGATGTTTACATATTTATTTTTTGTTCATATCAACGACAAATCTCCACTTCTCGACGCCTCAATGACAGTATTATCTATCGCGGGTATGATTTTGACCGTAAGAAGATCAATCGAACAATGGGTAGTTTGGACTTTTGTGAACCTATTATCTATTATCATATGGTTTAACGCTTTTACAGCAGGAGAAAAGATATTCTCAATATTTGTCGTTAGAATCATATATTTCTTCTTAGGAATCTACTTTTTTATCAAGTGGAGAAAATCAAGTCTTGAACAACAAAACACTATAATCAAGTCAGACCGTATAGTTCATTAGGCTACAAGCCCACGGCTCCAAAATCTAAGATACTAACTTTAAACTTGGATCCAAAACTGGGGGCTTGACACACCCTGACAAAGAATGTTGAAGACATAATGTATTAGGTGTAGAACACATTAATGCAACCGGTAATTCTTCAAATAACATAATAAACGGCAATAGTGGAAAAAATTTATTGTCTGGTGGGGATGGCAATGATACAATTATTGGAGGAGCAGGTGCAGACACAATGGTCGGCGGTACTGGTAACGATCTTTATTATGTAAATAGTGAAGATGATGTAGCCTGTAGGGTGGGTTGAAACCACCAATAAAATAAGTTTTGAATATCAAAAAGTAATCCAGATGAAGTTAAACATATTTATACGAACATCAGTTCATATTATATCTACATTTATAGCACAAGTAGCAGTAAAAGGAGTCTTAAATAATGACGATGCAGGTAAATAATTTTATTAGAAGATTTAAACCCTATATTCAAATAATTGTATCCATTATGATTATTATAGGTGTTATAAAAAGTTATATGATAGGTCCTACTTTTGGATTAGATTTAGTAAAGAATATTAAAGACATATACATACTACCCGGGGGGACTGGCTTTGGTTTTGGATTATTATTTCTTGCTGTTTTTGCACTTGGGCATATCCTATCTATTATTCTTATTTTATTTACAATAATTCTTTTTGTTTTTAAGACAAAAAAAATTATTTTAAATAAAATAATTCTTTTTGTTTTAGCTCCTCCCTTTTGCGTCCAAATTTTATTTATTATTTTTTGTATTGGAACATCTATAACAAAAGAAAGTTTTTCATTTGTAAAACTTATAAATACTTTTATCTGCCTATCTGGCTCAACAATACAATTATATTTCCCATTTTTCCTATTTTTATCAGTTATAAATATTATTTTAACAATAAATCCTACACTTAGAAAACATAAAGAGATAAAAAATGAAAGATAAAAATGTCCTGCCCCATATAATTAGTCCAGAAATAGAGTTAGTAATTTGATAATTGCACTTCTTTTTTTAAGTCTAAATATTTTTTTCATATATTCCTCTTTTAAATTTCTATTCAAATCTTATCCATTCTAGCATATTTTTTAAAGGCATTTGCAATTTAAATTAATGATTTTAAGAATTTGGTTATACAAAAAGGGATAAGTATATTTTTCAACTTGTCTTTATCAAATCCCGGATTTTAACTACTTTTCAAGTGTAACCGAGTAAAACAGAGAAAATGTCCCTAAATGTCGGTCCAAGTTAAAAGTTAGTATCTTAGCATTATGAGAAACATCCATATTTAGCAAGACACTTCAATAGCTTACACTTGCGCATTAAAAAAGAGCGCTACAGCGCTCTATGATTAAAATTTATGGTGGTTGTAGTTTAGGCAGCAAGAGTCTCTTATTCTATACTCAAAACAACAGGGTATTTACAGGGAAATTTGTATTTTTTTAAGCTTAACTACTAATTTCTAAGAATTTATACTTACAAATAAATAAATTTAAGCAACCTTTCTGACAAATTCCCTAAATAAATAACAGGGAATTTGAAAACAAAAAGAGCCTAAACTTTAGACTCTTTTTGTTAAATGTGAAACTATTAATTTACGAATGCCAGGAGTTTACTACCATTGTCATTAGTTCTTGATTATTTCTCACATCTGAAATATTTGTAAGTTGTATTTCATTGGTTGTAGCATAAGATGCCATATTCTGGATTAATGTATTTATTTCAGTGTTTGACAAATATGTATTATCTGAAAGTTTGATTGTTTCGATCTCATTTCCTGAATTCTGACCTGCAATTGTTATCACATCATCTAAGCTGTAACTTACTATCAAGTCAGATCCATCCATAAACAATGCTATCTCATTTTTTACAACATCAACTCCCAGCTGAATAGTATCATTACCACCTTCATCGTTAATGAACTCTTGCCCGTCTCCTAAATTAAACAGATAAGTGTCATCTCCAAATCCGCCATTTAAGTCATCATTACCCAATCCGCCAGTAATAGTATTGTTTCCAGAGTTACCAGAAATACCATTACTCATATTATTTCCAACAATAGAAGCATCAGACTCGCCCCACAAGCAGGAATTAACAACACCATCAGGCATAACAATATCACTTTCAGACGCTATTGCAACAATATGATTTGTAACATCTGTAATTAAAGTACCATCTGAGAATTCAAATCTTTCGACTCTATTGTTTTCACCTGCAAAATAATTTTCAATAGTGATAGTGTTTTCATGGTTCTCATCGAGATAAATATACAAGCTATTTGCCTGTTGTTCACATTTAAAGTTGCTAGCAGTAATGCCTTCACCAAACGTTATTGTATCTGTACCTCCAAAATTTGTTATGTAATCTCTACCGTCACCGAGGTTATAGACATATGCTTCATCCCCGCCTTGATCATCATAAAAACGATCATCACCTTTACCACCAATCAGAGTATTATTTCCTGAACCACTCCAGAAGTAATTGTCCATATCATTTCCAATCGCGGTTGTATCGTCTTCACCCCATAGATGTGCTTCTCTTACACCTTCTGGAAGTA
>JAEZOG010000109.1 GCA_023414155.1 Cyanobacteria bacterium OH_CFB_184
AAAATTGCTTTTTTAGAGAGTGTTAAAAATGGATGTCGAGGCAATCTATGGCTTTGCGCCGAAAAAGGTTACGGAAGAGCTATGAGTACTTATAGGTCCGATGAATCCCCAATCCCTTTTTATTACAAATTAGGAATGAGAGCGATAGACCCATCTGTTGATGAAGATATCAAAGAGGCTATTAATAATGTTTCATACGAGTCTCTTCCTAAATGTGCAAGCTTATATTTGCCTGATGAAGCAAAAGAAAAGTTTGAAGAAGAACTTGTAAATTATAACTCTTAAACTTTTTCTAGCCCACTTGTCTAATACTAAAACGAAGTCATTTGGATACAATTATAATTGTAGTTATTGGTATACAGTTATGATTAAAGTTGATGACCTTAGATATTTCGGAAAATATCTTGACCAGCCCGCACTTGTTAAAAAAATGCATAAGTATGTGCCCTATGGATTAGGTGCAGGAGCTCTGACTTTTGGTCTTATAGACACTTTTACGGCTCCAGAAGAACAAAGAAAAAACAAGTTTGTGCATAATCTTTCTGTTTTGACATTAACTGTTGCTTCTGCGTTGATTGCAACTCGTGGGCTTAAAATTAAAGGAAAACAGGTATTAAATGGACTTGTTGAACTTCCTCATCTGCATTCTAAAGAGTTGGATAATACTTTATTAAAAATAACTGATGATAATGCCAGACAATTGGCTTTAAAAGTCAAAGATAACAATGTTCTTTCATTTAAACAGGTCAAAGAGCTTGCTAAAAATCTTGAAACTAAATTTAATGATAAAAAGCTGATTGATACAATTATTCCTGAACCTCATAATCACAAGCCATTTGAAGAATTAAAAGACTTGTCTTTGTTAGGGCTTATTCCTGTTGTAGGTGGTGTTACAGGCGGAATAATCGGAGATAAACTTACTACTCCTGATTGGAAAAGTAAAGTTCCAAATAAAATAAAAGAAGGCTCTTATCAGTATTTAAATAATATTTTCTTGTGTAATGTCGGAGCTGGAGCGGCTCTGTTATTAATGAATAAATTAAACGTTAAATCAAAATCAATCAGATTTGCATCAATGATGGCAGGAGTGGTTTCTGTAGGTTTGCTTGCAGGAAGTACTATAGCCAATCTTTTTGGTCAAAAAATAATTAATCCGATTTTTGACAAAAAAGAAAAAAATAATAAAGATTCTAAACCGATTTCTTTCAAAGAGTTAAATAAAGAGCGTCATCCTGAGCTTTTAGATTTGAGCTTACACGTTGATGATTTAGCATCAGTCGGCTTTTTATCAGGATTGAAATGGATTGGACCTATTTTGCCTGTTATGTATTCTATCTCAGGCTACAGGGCTGGAATAGGCTATCGAAATCACCATAAACATGGTAAAGATTAAGAGGTTATATTTGTTTTTCTCCATACAAAACAGTTGATGGATGTCCACTTAAAGCTTCTTCGATAGATATTTTGTTTTTCTTTAAATTGATGTGTTCGTTAGTGAATATATTTTTCCATTCAAAGTTTTTCAGTTCTGCAGGTATAGTTATGTACGAATTTTGAAAAATTGAGTTATCTGATTTTGTGTCGTTGTTTGTGTTTTTTAGATTGTATAACAACCTTGTTGCAACAGTTATTACAGCTTTGTTATTATGGAGTCTTGCAAAAGCTATGATGTGGTTTTTATCTTCTTCGTTCGGCTCCAGCGGTATATATTTCCCGAGTTTAAAGAGTTCTGGATTCATTTGCCTTAAGTTCAAACATCTTGTTGTAATCAGGAGTTTTATCTTGTCTGACTCAACTGGTTGTTCTGAAGTATGATTGATCTCATCAAGCATAGAATTTAATTCTTCAAAATTAATTTTTTTTCTGTTGTCAGGGTCTACAAGGTTGAATCTAAAAGTCTCGTTACCTTGATATAAGTCAGGAATGCCAGGAGATGTGAATTTTAATACACATTGAGATATCGAGTTTGTAAATCCAAAGGATGATGCTTTTTTTTGAATTGGAGTAAAAGTGCTCCAGAATGGATGGTTTTCAGGATAGTTAAATATCGTTTTTATAAATTTACTGATTGCATCTTCGTATTCAGAATTTATATTAACCCAGCTAGTATGGACTTTAGCCTCTCTTGAGGCTTTTAAAATGTAATTTTCTAACCTCTCTTTTAGGTTTATTTTTGTTTCTTCGTCCGGGTGCTGCGTGGGCCATATCCCAATTAGGGTTTGATAGATTAGGTATTCATCGTTTTTATCGATTTCAATAATTTTTTCTGAAGATATTTTTTTCTTTTTATTTATAGAATGAAGTTTTTTTATAATCTTTTGCCATTCATCAGGCATTTCTGATAAAACAGCAATTCTCATCCTGAAGTCCTCTGATCTTTTGGTATCGTGAGTAGAAGTTGTAATCATTGTATTCGGGATATTGTTCAGTGTTTTTATATTATGTTGATGAAATTCTTCAGGACTTACGCCAAACTTTTTGGGATTTCCACCGACTTCATTTAGTGCAATAAGCCTGTTATATCTATAGAAGAAGGTATCTTCATAACCTTTTGCCATTAGGGGACCTGTATATTGCTGGAATTTTAGAGTAAATTTCAGCATATTTTGATAGCGTTCGCTTTCTGTATCGGTTTCCAGCTCTAAAAGTAATATTTTTTCTATGAAATCGAAAATAGAGGTATCTGT
>JAEZOG010000082.1 GCA_023414155.1 Cyanobacteria bacterium OH_CFB_184
TCTTTTGGGTTTGTTGTTCTTGATTTTGCAACCATAAGTTTTTCCATTAATGCTTTTGTCATCCCCATTGCATTAACCGGATAAACTGCCTTATCTGTCGACAAAACAACTAAATTTTTGACTTTACGGTTAACGCAGGCTTCGATTACGTTGTTGGCTCCAAGAATATTGGTCTGAACAGCTTCAATCGGATAAAATTCACAGCTAGGTACTTGTTTTAATGCAGCTGCATGAAAAACATAATCCACATTAGTAAGGGCATTGTCTATGCTTTGATAGTTTCTGACATCCCCTATATAATATTTTATACGCTCGTCTTTTATTTCATTTCTCATTTTGTCTTGTTTTTCTTCATCACGAGAAAATACTCTGATTTGCTCTATATCAGTGTTATTAATAAAATATTTGAGCATTTTGTTTCCGAAAGAGCCGGTTCCTCCAGTTATCAATAAAGTTTTGTTTTTAAACACTTCAAGTACTCCTGATTAATAAATTTTTTGTATCTTAAGTCTGATTTTCTTTTTACTACCGTAATCCCACAAATCCCAAAAGGTAATGTTACAAAATTATATTCTGGGTTATTTGCTAGGTAATCGTTGATTCTATATGAATCGTCACAATAAACCGGATCTGTGTATTCTTCAGAAACAGGATCTGTGTCGTGCAGTATAATCGTTCCATTTTTATTTAATCTATTCGCGGCGTTTTCGAAATCCCTGACAACTTGATTGTACTCATGGCAAGCATCTATATAAATCAAATCAAAAGTACTGTTGTTTTGACTAAAATAATCATCTGTTGTCATATTATAAAAATATTCTTTGTTTATTTTTGTATTCGCAACAATGTCAACACAATTAGCAACTTCCATTCCGTTAGATACGTATAAGAAATTTTCCCCATCATAAATTCCTAATTCTAAATAACTTTTATAGTTGCAAGCATTAATTATGCTTTTTATAAAATATGCTTGGGGGTTAAGAAGTGATTCTTCAGTAAGATTTTCCGCTATTGAATCAAGTATATCAACAGCTTGATCGTAAATGTCGTTAGGTATTATTTTTTCAGGATTTTTTTTATTTGCAGTAAGTTGTTTCCATAAAAATTTAAGGCTCATAGTAATTAACAAGTATATGTATAATCGTTTAGAATTCTTAACTAGTTCCATATAGGAGTTAATATATTCTGAATTGCCTTCTTTAGCTTTTATTTTCATTTCATTCCTAAGCTCAGAGTTTTTTGGATTTTTACACGTAAAAATCGTATGCCATAAAAATTTTAAACTCAGAGTTATGAAGAGGTATAAATATAATCTTTTGGAAACTTTAATGAGTTTTATATATGACTTAATATATGCTGGGTTTCCCGCTTTTGCTTCAAGTTTCATGGTATTTCTGTAACTAGATCTTAGGCGGTTATATAGGAGTTCAATATTATATTCCGGAAGGATGTTGTTGGATAAATTTTCATAAATTTCTATAAGAAGCTTATTGAAGGCATTGGTATCATTGGCTGAATGTTCAGATTTGTCTTCATTCCATAGAAAATTGTATACTATTAGCGGTTCCTTTAACATACAATAATACCCGCCATCTGCCAAAAATTTTATACATAAGGCGGTATCAGCGCTTCTGGAAAAGTTTTTATCAAAGCCACCTAAATCTTTTATATCAGAGAGTTTATACATGGAATGTCCAGTTCCACCGCCAAATTCATTAACAAATAAGTTATTTGGATCTATATAGGTTATTTTATCGGTTCCTACGTGAATGACCTTTGAACCACAAAAACAAGCTACTCTTGTGTTTGGGTGTTTTTTCTCAGCTTCTTTAATTGCATTATATTGCTTTTCAATCCTAGTTGGCATCATCAAATCATCAGCATCAAGGATTGCAAGATATTTTCCTTTTGCCTGTTCTAAGATTGCGTTCATTGCATCGCATACGCCGCCGTTTTTTTCTTTTTTATATAATCTGACTCTTGGATCTTTTATTGAGTTTACAATCTCTACGCTTCTATCCGTAGATCCGTCATCAACTACCAATATCTCAAAATTAGTATAGGTTTGAGCAATACAACTTTCTATAGCATTTTTAATACTTTGCTCCATATTATATAATGGAATTCCTATAGTTATAAATTCAGTTTCTATAATATTGTTCTCCATTATAATAATGTCCTTTTTAATGTTAGTATTAAATATTTTTATGAGCACAATTGGATTTTTTACTTTTTAAAAAATCATCGTAGTTTCGGATGTATTCACTTTCATAATAAATATGACTTGAAAGAGCAAGAATTATTGTATCTTCGGCAAAATTACTTAATTCACACCATACCCCTTTATTGAAATATAGTGCTTTTTGTGGATTGTCCAATTTTACATTCATTTCATTTGTTCCATCGAAAACTTTTACGCAGCATTTTCCAGCTAGAGCTATAAGTACTCTTTGTGAGTCTCTGTGCGCGTGACATGCCCGTTTTTTTTCTTCTTTAACGTCTAATATGTAATAAATTCTTTTAATCTCAAAGGGGATATTTTTAGGATTTTCAAGCGAAATTAGAGATCCCCTCTCATCGCCGTATTTTTCTATTTCGAATGTATAAAAATTTTTGTTCATTTTTCTTTAGTTATTAATTTTACAATTGTTTTTAGTTTAGTTTAAAGATGCCGTGTAGTTTTCAAAATATTATTTTGCATCTACATCTTCCATCTCTCAAATATTTAAATTATTTATTTAACGCGTTTATCATACCAATTTAGGAAACTAAAAGCAATAATTTAATATTATTTGACTAAAAAATTGACCTGATCATGATTTTTGATTATTATTTAAAAAATGAATCACAAAAAAAATTCAATTGAATATATACTAATATCTTGCTGTACTTATAAACGGCCAAAAATGCTAAAAAAAGCTCTTGAAAGCATTAACCAGCTTGTATTACCAAGAAATATCAAAATAGAAATTTTAGTTATTGATAATAGCTCAGAATTTCCATCCACGAGCATAATAGAAGAGTTTACAAATAAATCTAGACTAAAAGTCCATTATTTTGTTGAAGAAAAAAGGGGTATTTCTGCTGCCAGAAATCGACTATTAATAGAGGCATTGAAGTTTAAAGCCTCGCATATTGCTATGTTTGATGATGATGAATTATTGGATCCAAATTGGTTGATTTCACATTTTGATTGTTATAATTCTAATCCAGAGGCAATAATAATATCTGGGCCTACCTATTGTGAATTCGATCAAGAATATCCTAAATATATAATACAAAATAATATTTTTAGATCTTCTACTACAAAAAAAACAGGAGAAAAAAGAAATGTTTGTGCTGCCGGAAATGTGTTTTTTCCCACAACGATAATGAGTGAGTCAGATATTTTTCTGAGTGAAAACTATAATCTTATGGGTGGTGAAGACGGTGATTTTTTTACAAAAGCTTCAAATAGTGGTTATACAATAATTTGGAATAATGAGGCAAAAAACAAAGAATACATAGATAAATCCAGGGCAAACCTTAAATGGATTATGGGTCGGTATTTCTATAATGGATATGCTGGATGTTTTTTTAAGTTTAAAGATAAAAAATTCAGTATGAAAAAACTATTTTATATTATCAAAACATGCTTTGTTTTGCTTTTCGATATTATTATCTTGTTACCTTCGTTAATGTTTGGATTGACCATGTTTTTTAACGTTGCAGGTATGATTTCTAAAACCTTGGGCAAAATTACCTCGGCTCTAAGAAATAAGCCGATATACTATTACAAACAAACTACAGGTTGTTAAATTATTAAAATCAATAAGGAAATAATAGCTTTGTTATCGCTTAAAGAAATGAGAGAAAAAATTAAACATAATCAAATAATTGTCAATTATATGAGAATGTGGCCTTTTGTAAAACCAATTTGGTTTAGAGCTCTTGCTTCTATTTTAATTTGTATTCCAGTTGGTTCTTTGGATGCTGTTATTGCACTTTCACTTAAACCATATACTGATTTGGTTGTCGTTGGAAAACAAATGTCGTCTCCTTTTTTTATTCCCTTTTTAATAGTTTTATTTACTTCCATTCAAGGCGTATTGAATTATCTTGCAAATTATTTAAATGTTTGGGTAGGTGGAAAAATCACAATATCCTTGAAAGATAAATTATATCAAAAATTAGTTATGCTAGATTCAAACTTCTTTGATAAATCGACATCTGGAGAAATCATGTTCCGATTTAACAATGATGCAGATAACGCATGTGTGGGACTTCTTGGTAATTTGAAAACTTTTATTACCAGAATATTTTCATCAATTTCACTTGTATGCGTTTTATTCTATAATTCGTGGCAATTAGCTTTGGTTGCCGTTTCTGTTTTGGCTATTGCAGTTACTCCTTTGGCAAAAGTAAAAAAAATGATAAATTCGATTGTCTTAGGCAATAATATCTCGATAACCGCATTAAATACTACTTATAACGAGACATTCGCCGGAAATAGAACCATTACTTCTTATAATTTGCATGGGAATCAGTTGAAAAAATTTAGAGAAATCTTAGAAACGGTGTTTCATTTTTCAATAAAAATGACTCAAAAAACAGCTTGGATTTCACCTTTCATGCATTTTGTTGTCTCTGTTGGTATTGGTCTTGCAATTGCTCTTGGAAGTTGGTTGATTGTAAAAGGACATATCTCTTCAGGGAATTTTGTTTCGTTTATAACTGCTTTGATATTACTTTATACACCTATAAAGAGCTTGGGAGGAAATGCTGTTGCAGTTCAACAGTCTTTCATGGCGATTGAAAGAGTTTTTGAAATATTAGACAGGGATCTGGTGATTAAAGACAAAGAAAATGCAATTACTTTGGAAAAAATTAAAAACGAAATTGAATTTAAAGATGTTAGTTTTGAATATACAGCGGGTGTGCCGGTTCTTACAAATATAAATATCAAAATTAAGTCTGGTGAAACACTTGCACTTGTAGGAAATTCTGGCGGAGGAAAAACAACTTTTGTTAATTTAATTCCTCGTTTTTATGATTTAATAAACGGTTCTATTTTAATTGATGGAATAGATATTCGGGATTTAACACTCAATTCTCTTAGGGAAAATATTGCAGTAGTTTTTCAGGATAATTTCTTATTTTCCGGCACTATAAGAGAAAATATTCTTCTAGGAAACAAAAATGCAACTGACGATGATTTGTTTAAGGCTCTTGATATGGCTTATCTAACAGATTTTGTGAATGGGCTTGAACATGGAATAGATACTGAAATCGGAGAAAGAGGAATTTTACTTTCGGGAGGACAAAAGCAGCGTGTAGCGATAGCAAGAGCTTTCCTTAAAAATGCTCCGGTTGTAATTTTAGACGAGGCAACTTCTGCTTTGGATAACAAATCTGAAGAGATTGTTCAAAAAGCTATTGATAATTTGATGGAAGATAAAACGGTATTTGTGATTGCTCACAGATTGTCAACAATTCAGAATGCCAACAGGATCGCTGTTATAAATGAAGGTAAACTTGTAGAGCTTGGCACTCACGATGAGTTAATGCAAATTGAGAACGGACAATATATGCGTTTATATAATATGCAATTCCGAAAGCAAGATCCTGCCAGAAACTTTAAGCCGAGCATAGATAAAATAGAAGTCTAAAGAATTCCTATTAACAAAGAATTTGCATATAGACTTTTGCGCTTGAACTACAATATCCGAACTTAAGTCCATCATTCTTAGAGTGGTGGACTTTTTAATGCCAAATCTTGCTAGCAGACAGATTTTAGTATTTTACTCTAACGAGCAAGTTGAATAATATACTTCTCATTTTTGTATATACAAAGTCTCAAAGTCAGCAATTTATATTACAAATACCCTTGAAAAATATGCTAGAATGGATAAATTCGAATAATTTGAATGTAGTATTGGATTGAGGAATATGAAAAAATATATAAAGATTATTAAAATATTATTAATAGTAGCAGTTATTTGTTTTGCAACCACTAAAATAGTGGATTTAGTTAATTATTATATCCTGGACAATGGAATATGGACCGTAGCTAAAGGAAAAATGTTCTCTCCAAGAAGTGGCG
>JAEZOG010000236.1 GCA_023414155.1 Cyanobacteria bacterium OH_CFB_184
CACTTATAGTTCCTGATATGGATGCACTAAAAGAACTAGCAGCTAAGAGAAATATAAACGTACAAAATCCTCTTGCTTGCAATGAACTTAAAAACGAAGTTCTTAAGCAACTAAGAGAAAAAATTCAAGAAAGAAAAACTTTCAGAAGCCACGAAAGATTGGCAAACCTTGACTTTGTTCCAGAAGCATTCACTCCTGAAAACGGATTAATGACTCAAACAGCAAAAATCAAAAAGAATGAAGTCTATGAAAGATACAGACATAAAATCGAAGCAATGTATAACTAGGTTTTAGATCGTTTTTGGATTTTAAATTTTTTATTCTATAATAGTAAAGACTAAGCACAACATTTGTTGCAGAAGCAACAGATGTTGTGCAAATTAATTAAAAGAGAGAAAAAGGTCAATAAATGTTTTTAGATAAAGCAAAAATCAAAATCTTATCAGGTAAAGGCGGTAACGGCATGGTTGCCTGGAGAAGAGAAAAATACGTAGACAAAGGCGGTCCTGCAGGAGGAGACGGCGGCAGAGGCGGTGACGTATATTTTGTCGCTGATGAAAACATGACGACTCTTATGGATTTTAAATTCCAATCAATCTTCAAAGCTCAAGAAGGCGAAAATGGCAGAGGCAAAAGCCAACATGGAAAATGCGGAAAAGATTTATATATGAAAGTTCCAGTTGGAACAACCGTTAGAGATCTTTCTACAAATAAAATCATAGCTGATCTTGTTGAACACGAACAAACAGTCATAATAGCAAAAGGCGGAAGAGGCGGAAGAGGTAACTCACGCTTTGCAACTTCTCAAAAAAGATCTCCTCAGTTTTGTGAACCTGGAGAAGCAGGAATCGAAAGAGATTTAGAACTAGAGTTAAAATTAATAGCTGACGTTGGTCTTCTTGGGATGCCAAACGCTGGTAAATCAACTCTTATAAGCGTTATAAGTTCAGCTAAACCTAAAATAGCTGATTATCCTTTTACAACATTGGTTCCTCACCTTGGAGTTGTTCGCAAACCAAATGGAGATGGCTTTGTAGTCGCAGATATACCTGGACTTATAGCAGGAGCATCTGAAGGAGTTGGACTTGGGCACGAATTTTTAAGACACGTTGAAAGATGTCGTTTTTTAATCCACGTTGTAGATCTAACTCAAGAAAACCCAATTGAAAATTATAAAATAATCAACAATGAACTTGAAAACCATGAAACAAGACTATCTAACGTTTATCAAATAGTTGCGCTAAACAAAATCGACTCTGTAGATGAAGAAACTCAACAAGAATACTACAGCAAATTTAAAAAGTTAGCGAATGATGTATTTTTAATTTCAGCAGCTACAAAACAAAATATAGACGAATTTCTTCAACTTGTAATCAAAAAAGTCGAAGAAATCCCAAAACCACATATTGAAGTTGAAGTAGAAGAAGATTTAGGTGCTTTTGATAATGACGACAGCGCATACGGAGTATACAAAGTCGATAAAAACTCTTATGTAGTTGAAGGCGGCAAAATCATCAGACTTGCAAATGTAACAGATTCAAGAAACCACGAACAAATACATAGATTCCAAAACATTATGATGAATATGGGAGTCTTTGATGCTTTAAAAGAAGCAGGAATAAAAGATGGCGACAGCGTAAAGATCGGGCATATTGAATTTGATTATTATTCATAAAAAAAAAGAGGCTTAGGCCTCTTTTTTTTATCGACTTTTCTCTAACTTCGATAATCGTTTAGACAACATATCTAGTTGTGATTTTAGCTCTTTATTTTCTTTTTCAAGCTTAGTTATTCTTGCATCTACAACAGATATCTGTTTGACTATTTCTTGAAGATTTGTGTGCAGTTCTTTTACAGCATTAACAATCGTGAAAACTACCTCATTTATATCAACATACAAATAATTTTTTGGTCCTTTAACTACTGCGTTAGGTAAAACTTTTTGAAGTTCTTGCGCAATAACACCTGTTCTTTTGCGTTTTTCTTTATCACTTTTATAAATATAGTTTTTTACTTTTATTTTTAAAATTTTATCCAATCCATCTTTGCTCTCACCAATAACGTTTTTTAATCTCAAATCTGAGCCGCTAAGACTACCTGAAGTAGTATACAACGTCCCGTTAATTTTGACCTGTTTTGTGCCAAAATCACCCCAGATTAATGGATTCACTCCACTATATCTATCTATAAACAACTGTCCACTCACGGCTGTTTCCGTAGTGGGTCCTGAATAAGAGCCAATACATACGTTTCCATCACCTTTAGCATACTTACAGGCTTGCATGCCAACCGCTGTATTCCAACTTCCATTGGTGTAATATAAAGACTCATATCCCATAGCTACATTTGCGTTACCGCTTAGGTTTGCAATAAGAGCCCCATTGCCCACCCCAAGATTATGACTTCCTGTATCATTATTGCGCAAAGTACCATGTCCAAACGCTGTATTCGCTGTGCCGCTGGTATTAGATGCCAAACTGTTCCAACCCAAAGCATTATTAAAGTTACCCGTATTCAACATTAGAGATTGATAGCCAACTGCAACATTTTCGCCACCTGATGAACCACCAGCAGGTCCCTTTAAGCTCCTAGCTCCAATAGAAGTATTAAAATTACCCTTAGTAAGTTGCTGCGATTCATATCCGAGCCCTACATTTTGACTACCAGTATCAATATTTTCACCAGCTCCATTACCTACCATTACATTATAAGAGGCAGTATTACTACCAGTATTAGTTCCCTTTAGTGTATTGTGACCTATTGCAACGTTTCCCGTTCCACCGGTATTTAGATATAAGGAATTTGCACCAATTGCGGTATTCCAGCCAATTGTATTTTTTGATAATGCAAATGCCCCCAATGCTGTACTTGAACTGCCACTCACATTATCCATCATTGCTTTATAACCAATCGCGGTATTCCATCCCCCTATAGTATTTTCCAATAGAGAGTTATAACCAACAGCAACATTGGCGTATCCTGTGCTATTTTTTTGCATGGCCCCTGAACCAACCGCTGTTGATTCTGAATTTTCTGTTTGAGATAATGCCATATAACCAATTGCCGTGTTATTAGCGCCTTTGTTATCATAGAGCGCACTAGACCCAACTGCTGTATTATACGAACCAGATACAGATTCACATAGTGCATCAGCACCGACCGCTGTATTATTCTTCCCAGATTCATTATTCATAGCAGATTGACTCCCAAAAGCGGTGTTGTATGATCCTTCAAGGTTATACATCATCGCGGCACTACCAA
>JAEZOG010000247.1 GCA_023414155.1 Cyanobacteria bacterium OH_CFB_184
TTATTGTTTTTTCTGTTATTGTCATAGCCTGTTTGTGGGCTTTTATTTCTGCTGGAATAATAACAAAAAATTACAAGGCTAAAATAAAAAACGAAGATTTTTCTAAAAAAGAAGTTGATATAGAAAATCTGCTTGTCACAGAGACCAAAGACGGACAGAAATTGTGGGAATTATTCGCTGATAGCGGGCATTACGACAATAAAAATAATATAGTTTTGCTGAATGATATTATAGGTAATTTCTACGAGGCAGGCTCTGTGGTGGCAAGTTTTAAATCTACTCAGGGAACTTATAATGCTGAAAATAAAAAAATAGTTTTGTACAATGATACAATTATTGTTTATAAGGACGGCTCTAATGTTCGCGCAAATAGAATAGTTTGGGCGGGTAAAGACCAAGATATTAAAGCGGAAGGCAAAATCAGGCTCGAAAAGCCTAATCAAGCCATTATATATGGATCTAATGCCGTTTTAAAACATGATCTGTCTGACTTTAAAATACAAGGTAGAACAAGAACAGAGCTTTATGGTAAAGGAAATATGTCGTTATGAAAAAGTTTATGATTTTAATATTAGTGGTTTTTTGTTTTGCTGGAGTTTGTTACGCAGCAAATTTAACAGTTGAATCAAACAAGCAATCGTTTAGCGATCAACAAAATAAAATATTATTAGACGGTAACGTAAAAGTTAAAATGGATGACATAAATGTTTCCAGTCCAAGAGCAGAAGTTGATCTTGATCCAAGTACAAAGCAAGTTAAAAGCGTAAGCTTTTTAGACAATGCATATTCTTATCAGGTTAAGGACAATAAAAAGCACGAAATCAAAGCAAACATAATAAAGATGTCTTTATTAAACAAGGTAATAGTTGCAGAAGGAAATGCTCAGTCTTCTGTTGCTGAAAATAAAAAGCCGCTAATCGTTGTTACTGCAGATAGACAAGAGTATAACAATAATACTAATGTAATGAAAGCTGACGGCACAGTAATTGTTTATTATAAGGACGTAGAAACTTTTTCAAATTCTGCGATTGTTGATTTGACAAAGAAAAATGACATCCGCAGAATACAGTTAATAGGAAATGGTGTCATAAAGCAAAAAAATAACGTCATCAAAGCAAATAGATTCAGCTATGATACTCAAAGACAAGAAGCAGTCGCTACAGGTAATGTTTTTACAGATGTTAATTCTGAAGATGGAACGGCAATAAAAGTTTGGTCAAACTATCAAATGTATGATCAAAAAAATAATGTATTAGTTGCAAGCGGAAATGCTATAATTAAATATAAAGAGTATACCGCTACAGGACCTAAAGCTACTGTATTTCCGGATAAGAAAACTAATAAGTTAAACGAAGTTGTCTTTTTAGGTCGCGCGAAAATCGAACAGCAAGGTAGAACAATCGAAGCTGATAGAATAAGAATGACAATTGATCCTAAAGATTTTTCTGCTGAAGGTAATGTAAGAACTTTCATTCCAAATATTAAAGATATAGATGAATAATTAATCTAAACATTATTGATTGAATTAAAAAAGACGGGTTACAAAACCCGTCTTTAATTTTTATATGTTTTTGTTATTCAACGTCTGTAAGTTTTGTTTGTTCTGCAGAGATTGATGGCTCTTCTGAGTCTGATTCTAACCCTGATAGCTCACATTCATCATCTGGAACAACAATCTTGTTAACGGCTGTAACAACATCATTATTCATTAGATTTTGGATTTTAACACCTGTTGCAGGTCTTCCTTGTCTTGAAATATCTCCGGCTTTTATTCTGGAAACGATTCCATTTGCAGAAACAACCATTATTTCATCACATTCATTTACTATTGTTAGTGCAACAAGTCTTGATGATGATGTTTTAAATTTAGTTGCAATTAAGCCTATTCCGCCTCTGTTTTGTGGTCTGAATTCAGATAGCTTAGAACGTTTTCCAAAACCGTCAGAAGTGATTACAAGCAAGTCTGCATCATAATCTCTAGGTACGATGTCTGAACCGATGATTGTATCACCTGTTCTTAATTTCATCGAGTTTACGCCTCTTGCGCTTCTTCCTAGAGGTCTTAAGTCGCTTACTCCGAATCTGATAGCCATACCGCAGCTTGTACCGATGATTATTTCATCATTGTCTTCAGCTTGGTTAACCCAATTTAGAGTATCGCCTTCTTCTAGGCCTATAGCAATGATTCCATTTTTTCTGATGTGCGCGAAGTTATCTAAAGCAATTCTCTTAATGAAGCCGCCTTTTGTAAGCATGATTAAGTTTGAATTTTTAGAGAAGTCACTAACAGGAACTACTGCTGTAATTTGCTCGTTTTGTTCGATTGGAAGAACGTTAACGATTGGAAGTCCTTTAGCTTGTCTTGAACCTTCTGGGAAGTCATATACATTCAAGCTGTATACTGTTCCTTTGTTCGAGAAGAACAATACTTTGTCATGCATCATTGCAGTAAAGAAGTGTCCGACATCATCGTCTTCTTTTGTTTTTATTCCGCCTTTGCCTCTTGTGGCTCTATTTTGGCGTTCAAATGTATCTAGAGAAATACGCTTGATGTATCCTTGACGAGTGATGAATACTGCCATAGGGATATTTGGAGTCAAATCTTCAATTGTCATTTCGTCCATTTGAGGAAGAATTTGAGTTCTTCTTTCGTCTCCGTATTTTTCTTTATCTTCTAAAAGTTCTTCTTTTATGATGTTTAAAACTTTTTGTCTATCAGCAAGAATTGCCTCATATTCAGCAATTTTCAGTTTTAAGTCATCATATTCAGCTTTTATTTTATCTTGTTCTAATCCGGTTAATCTTCTTAACTGCATTTCAAGAATTGCATTGGCTTGATCAGTGTCTAAGCCAAAACGTGACATTAGTCCATTTCTTGCAGCTTCAGTAGTTGGAGATTTTTTAATCAAGTCTATTACTTCATCCAGACTGCCAAGTGCAATCAATAAACCGGCTAATATGTGTGCTCTCATTTTTGCTTTTTTCAAGAAGAAAACAGTTCTTCTTGTTATGATTTCAACTCTGTGTTCAACAAATTCATTAAGAACTTCAAGCAGGTTCATCAATCTTGGTTGTTTTCCAACAAGTGCAAGCATGTTAACGCCGAAAGAAGTTGTTAATTGCGTATGTTTGAACAAGTTGTTTTTAACGACTTCAGGTTTCGCATCACGTTTTAGTTCAACAACTATACGCATACCGTCTCTGTCAGATTCGTCTCTTAGATCAGAAATGCCTTCTAGTTTTTTATCTCTGACTAGTTCAGCAACTTTTTCTATCAAAGCGGCTTTATTGACCTGATAAGGAATTTCTGTAATTACTATTGCAGTTCTTGCCTGACGTCCGTTACCGCCTGGGATTTCTTCAAATGTTGAAACTGCTGACATTTTTACAGAACCACGTCCTGTTAAATAAGCTTGTCTAATTTCTGATACACCGATGATACTTGCTGCAGTCGGGAAGTCTGGACCTTTAATGTACTGCATTAAGCCTTCTACGGTTATTTGTGGATTATCAATGAGAGCAATTGTTCCATCGACTATTTCATTAAGGTTGTGTGGCGGAATGTTTGTCGCCATACCAACTGCAATACCGCTTACTCCGTTTAAAAGCATCATAGGAAGTCTTACGGGAAGAACAGATGGCTCTTCTAATGAACCGTCAAAGTTTGGAACAAAATCAACTGTTTCACAATCAATATCAGCAAGCATAGCTGTTGTGATTTTGTGCATTCTGGCTTCTGTATAACGCATCGCTGCTGCTGAGTCGCCATCGACAGAACCAAAGTTCCCGTGACCGTCGATTGTCTGATATCTTGTAGAAAAATCTTGAGCCATTCTAACAAGAGACTCGTATACTGCAGTATCACCGTGAGGGTGATATTTACCCAGTACTTCCCCGACGATTCTTGCGCATTTTTTAAATGGCTTATCGGGAGTCATGCCAAGTTCATTCATGGCAAAAAGTATTCTTCTGTGAACAGGCTTTAGCCCGTCTCTTACATCCGGTAATGCTCTTCCTACGATTACTGACATTGCGTAATCAATGTATGAGCGTTTCATTTCATCTCTTATATTAATTGGAACTATTTTTCCGTCTTCAAACAAATTCTGTTGACTCAAAACCCTACCCCTTTACTGTGTCCTTATTATATTTTAGCACAAATAGGAGTTTGGGCAATATTTACTTGAGAGTGTAAAGTTTTGGTGACATTGTTAATCAATGTAACAAATAAAAGAAGCACTGAAATAATATATTTAGTATATACTTTATATATATGTAAGTACAAGATAAGGTGACCAAAGATGGCAGCTCAAGCATGTTCAAATCTAGATAAAAAACTAGCTGAGTTGTACTCTGAAAAAATCACAGTCAATCTTGAACAAAAATCTTCCATATCGCCTGATGATTTTTGGAAGTCAATGCAAGTAATAGCTCTAAATAATAAAGCAATCTTGAACATAGCGAATAAATAAAATTTTATAAACAAACGGAGTCTCAAGGAGTTTTCAAATTTATCCCCCCTTCACCCCCTATTTTAATCAAAGTGCCCGAGCAAAACTTGGGTTTTTTTTTGCAATTTTTTCGTGAGTAAATTATGCTTATATTAAATTAGGTAATTGGTGGAATATGAAAAGGCTTCCTGAATATTTAAAGCGTGGAATAATTAACACAGACTCTACAAAAGCAGTTAGAGGTGTTTTAAAGGATAAATGCCTAAACACTGTTTGTGAATCTGCAAGATGCCCGAATAAAAATGAATGTTACACGAAGAAAACCGCAACTTTTTTGATTATGGGTACAACTTGTACTCGTAATTGCAGGTTCTGTAATATATCAGCCGGTAATCCTTTGCCATTGGATATTGATGAACCAAAGAAAATTGCAGATGCAGTTAAAGATTTGGGTCTAAAATATGTGGTAATAACATCTGTTACAAGGGATGATCTAGACGATCAAGGTTCTTATCATTTTGCAAAAGTCATTGAAGAAATTAGATCATCATTGCCTTCAGTTAAAATTGAAGTATTAACACCTGATTTTCAAGGCAGGACGGATCTTATAGATGTTGTCATAAAAGCTGGACCGGACGTTTTTAATCATAATATTGAAACTGTTCCTTCCTTGTATTCAAAAGCTAGATCCAAGGCTACTTATGAGAGATCATTGAATGTACTAAAATACATCAAGGAAAATGGGAACGGTATTCTTACAAAAACGGGCTTGATGGTTGGGCTAGGTGAAACTAAGCAAGAACTTATAGACGTTTTTTATGATTTAAAGAAAATTGACTGTGACATTGTGACAATAGGGCAGTACATACAGCCTACAAAACAACATTTGACTGTAGAAAAGTATTATGAACCGAGTGAATATCAAGACTTAAAGTTAGAAGCAAAGAAAATTGGGATAAACCACACTTTCTTTGCTCCTTTAGCAAGAAGTTCATATAAGGCTTTAGAAGTATTTGAATCAGATAAATAAAAACCTGGTTTTATTTATCGTCCATCAATTCATCATATAGTCTTTTTGACTCTTTTGGATCAATATCTAGTTCATATAATTCAGCAAGAATTTGTTCAGAGTCATCAAGGTTAAAGAATTTTTCAGCCTTTAAATCTTCAATATTCTCAGCGTATGTTGAAGGAATTGATTTATCTATCAAATTTTTATTTTTCTTGTATTCATCTTTGTTAAATTCTAATCTATTACCGATTTCAAATTTTGTGCAATAAAGTGAACGCAATTGTTCTGGATTAGGTTGATGAATAAAATCTTGAGGAACTTTCTGAGCTAGTTTGCTTTCTTTTCCTTTGATATTTTCATCTTTGAATGGGTGATATTTATATGTAACATCCCAAACGTATCCTAAACCTGCAACATTCATATCTGTGTTTTTTATTTCCCAAAGACCTTTAAATTGTGGTCTGTAAG
>JAEZOG010000280.1 GCA_023414155.1 Cyanobacteria bacterium OH_CFB_184
AAAAAATCTATATAAAATAATTAAAGAAATAAGAAAAGAAAAGCCTTTTCAATTCGCTGTTATTGATCCTTTTAATCTTACAAACAGCCATAACGAAAACATAAAAGTTCTCAAAAAAGCCTATCCCAACAAAAAATATCAGCAACTATGGTGGTCTAAAAAATATTTTTTAAGCAAAGAAGGTCAAGAATTTGAAAAAGCCACAGTTGATTTTTGCATAAGCTTGATTAAAAATTTCCCAATTCAAAAAAACTTATAAACTGAACTTTTTAACAAATCGAGGCGTAACAACTCCCCAGAATTCAGAATTGGGGTGATAATTCACATTTATATATTGTGAAATATAATCTCTATTACCCAACAAGTCTTGCGCATTCACAACCTCAAACCCATTCTTTTTCATATATTCATCAATTCTTACATCGCTATAAACATCAAAAATTATAAACTTAGCATTTGGATTTTTGCTTTTAATTATTCGCTCACTCTCTTTTAAAATTGCGATAAAAAGCATTCTGGTTCTTCTATCATTGAACTCTTTGCCTGTAAGAGGAGTAAATGAAGCTTTTTTCATTTGTATTCTTTGAGAAGACGTTAAATGAACAAATTTATCAGACGGTTTTTCCTCAACCAATTTCCCATTATTTTCAAGATGGAACATAGGATAATAATTGGCATCGGTCAAATTTGTCGGCTGGCTCAATCTTCTAACGTGATCATATATAAAAACATACACAAAAGTATCAGAGTTAGGGATTTTTTTCCAAAAAGAATCTGACCTCAAATCCAAAAGCATGTGCTGAGGCCCATTACCATTATAGGCAGTATTATAAACTTTACGGTTCGTTTTTTCTGAAAGTATCCAAGGGAATGTTTGGTAATCTTCTAACCTGTAGCCAAATGCAAAAGAACAACCCATAACAACTATCGCAGGTTTTTTAGGATCATAATTATCAGGAGTTTTTCTAAATCCATTATTATCTATTGTGATCTTTATTTTTTTGACAATTTTTCCATTATCAAAAACCTCGCCCTCACAAGGAGTTTGAGGATACAATTTAAACGGTTTTAACTCATCTTTTTCATAGAACTTACACTTCTCAGAATAAGTGGTTGTTTCTATTTTTTTATTCACAGCATTGAGATTTATAGCTTTATAAACAAAAAAAACAATAACAAATATGATAAACAAAGAAAAAATATTGAAGATTATTATTTTTACTTTATTCACATCAACCTTTACTAAGAAGAAATATTATAAGTAAACTGAAGGAAATTACCCATCAGATTTTCATTCCAAACCTGAATTTCAGGAGGCAAATTCAAAACTGTCGGCGTAAAATTCCAAATATATTTTATATTTGAATCGACCAAAAATTCTGCTGTTTTTTGCGCATATTCTCTTGGAACAGTTAAAATTGCAATCTCGACATTTAACCTTGTGGTCAAATTAGGCAATTTTGAAATATGAAATATTTGCTTTGAATTAACGGACAAATCCACCTTTAATGGATCGTTATCAAACAAAGCCAAAACTTTTAACCCGTAATTAGAAAAATTATCATACTTTGCAAGTGCAAGACCGAGGTTACCTGCTCCAATGATAAATGCATCTTTAGGATTTTCAAACCCCAAAGTTTTTTCTATGGACTCTTTTAAATCTTTGACAATATAACCCACTCTACATTTACCTACATTATTTAAGTAGCTTATATCTTTTCTAACTTGAGAATCATCAATCTGCAAAAGCGCAGCAATTTGAGGGCTCGAAACGATTTCAATCCCTTTTTCAAGATAATCAACCAATATACAATGATATAAAGTTAATCTGTTTATTACTTTCTCTGAAATTCTCTTCTGCATTATTCTCTCACTATTTCGTTTCAATTTTACTACAAAATGTGAAAAAAATCACTATTTTGCAAAAATAAATGGGGCTATAAGAATAGCCCCACTGACACTATGTGTCTAGATTTCGCCTTTAAATGCTTTTAAATATATATCCTTCATCTCTGACATTAGAGGAAAAGAAGGGTTTGCACCTGTACATTGATCGTCAAATGCTAACTCAACTAATTCTTCTAATTTCGCATTGAAGTCTTTTTCACTAACGCCGGCATCTTTGATTGAAAGAGGAATATTAAGCTCTTTTTTCAAGCTAGTGATAGCTTTTAGCAATAATTCAACTTTTTCATCATCGTTTTTACCGCCTAACTGAAGCTCATCAGCGATTTGTCCGTATTTTGCTTTTGCGCTAGGGAATTTATATTGAGGGAATGCACATTGTTTTCTTGGGCAATCAGTAGCGTTATACTTGATTACTTGAGAAATTAACAACGCATTTGCAATACCGTGAGGAAGGTTAAATGCAGCACCTAACTTGTGAGCCATAGAGTGGCAAATTCCTAAGAATGAGTTAGCAAAAGCCATACCAGCTAAAGTTGATGCGTAGTGCATTTTTTCTCTTGCGATTGGATCATTTTTACCATCTTTGTAAGAACGAGGTAAATATCTGAAGATCAACTTAATTGCTTCTAACGCCGGAGAGTTTGTGAAGTTTGTAGCTAAAGCAGAAACATAAGCTTCTACAGCGTGAGTTAAAGCGTCGATACCAGAAGCAGCGCATAATCCAGCCGGCATAGAATCAACAAAGTTAGGGTCGATAATAGCCATATTCGGAGTTAATGCATAATCTGCAATCGGATATTTAATATGAGTTTGATCATCAGTGATAACCGCAAACGGAGTAACTTCTGAACCTGTACCTGAAGTTGTTGGAATTGCAACCAATTCTGCTTTTTTGCCAAGCGATGGAAGGTCACAAATTCTTTTTCTGATATCCATAAATCTCATCGCGATATCTTCGAAGTTTGTTTCAGGTTGTTCATACATTAACCAAATTATTTTAGCAGCATCGATTGGAGAACCACCACCTAATGCAATAATTACATCTGGTTCGTATGTTCTGATCATTGATAATGCTTCATTGATTGTAGCGATAGTTGGATCCGGCTTAACATCAAAGAAGATTTGGTAGTCAACGCCGATTTCTTCTAAAACGTTAGTAACATTGTATACAGTACCAGAGTTAAACAAATATCTATCAGTTACGATGAAAGCACGTTTTTTACCTTTTAATTCGCGTAGACCTAAATCTGTAGCACCACGTTTAAAGTAAACTTTTGGCGGAACTCTGAACCATAACATATTTTCTCTCCTTTCAGCAACTGTTTTGTAGTTTAACAGGTGCCTTACTCCAACGTTTTCGCTTACTGCGTTGCCACCCCAAGAACCACAACCTAATGTTAAAGATGGTTCTAATCTGAAGTTAAACAAGTCACCGATTGCACCGTGTGATGCAGGACAGTTAACGAGGATTCTACCTGTATGTAATCTTGTTGCGAAAGCATCGATTCTATCTTGTCTTCTTAAATCCGTATAAAGAACTGAAGTATGGCCAGCACCACCAAGCTCAACTAGCTGATATGCTTTTTCTACGCCTTCTTCAAAATCTTTTGCTTCATATAAAGCAATTACTGGAGATAATTTTTCGTGAGCGAACTCTTCTTCTATAGATATATCTTTTGTTTCGCCAACTAGAATTTTTGTTTCTTCAGGAACTTCAATTCCAGCCATTTCAGCAATTTTAGACGCCGGCTGACCAACAATATTAGCATTTAATCTGCCGTCTATAATTATTGTCTTACCAACTTTTTCTTTTTCTTTTTTATTTAATATATAAGCGCCTCTGTATTCAAGCTCAGCTTTAACTTGCTCATATACTTCTTTAACAACGATGATTGCTTGCTCAGAAGCACAGATAACACCGTTATCGAAAGTTTTTGATAAAAGGATTGAGGAAACAGCCATTTTAATATCAGCAGTTTCATCAATAATAGCAGGCGTATTTCCTGCGCCAACGCCTAAAGCAGGTTTTCCGCTTGAGTAAGCAGCTTTAACCATTCCAGGTCCACCAGTCGCTAAGATTGTGTCTACGCTAGGGTGTTTCATCAACATGTTAGAAAGTTCTACTGTTGGAGAATCGATCCAACCGATAATATCAGCTGGAGCACCAGCTTTAACAGCAGCCTCAAGAACGATTCTTGCAGCAGCAATTGTTGCATTTTTAGCTCTTGGGTGTGGAGAGAAGATTATCGCGTTTCTTGTTTTTAATGCGATTAAAGATTTAAAAATAGCTGTTGAAGTTGGGTTAGTAGTAGGAACAACACCTGCAATAACACCTAGAGGTTCAGCAACAATTTTAATACCGTTTGTTTTATCTTCACTGACTACGCCGCAAGTTTTAGCGCCTTTGTGTTTGTTATATATATATTCTGAAGCAAAGTGGTTTTTTATAACTTTATCTTCAACAATTCCCATGCCTGTTTCTTCAACTGCCATTTTAGCAAGCGGGATTCTAGCATTGTTAGCGGCTAAAGCAGCTGCTCTAAATATTTTATCTACTTGTTCTTGCGAGAAAGTAGCGTATATTCTTTGCGCTTTTTTAACTCTAGCGATAAGGCTTTCAAGTGCTTCAGCAGTATTTACTTCTGCAGATTGATTTAAAGCTTTTTCAAGTTTATCAATCTCTTTTTTGTTTTTTGCCGTCATTAATATTTCTCCTTTTTCTATCGTGATTTATTTCACTAATTATAGTATAAATGCAAAATATTATTTTTGCAAGTGTCTTTTTTACAATTTTTAAAGATTATTTATAACTAGCTTTTTGCGGTTTTGCATAAAATCATCGTTCGTTTTGTATATGTGATTGTTTTCACGGCTTAGATAATTCCATACATTAAAGCATTAAATCATAACACTACTTATAAACACACCTGCTTTAAAAGGATTTTTAGACTAACTTATACTCCATCATAACTAGCCAGCAGAATAATTAAGAATTGTAAACTCGAAGTAGCATCTGAAAAAGCTTACCGCGATTGGGTTTTTCAAAAAGAAAAAGAAACTAGAAAGGACAAAAGGCAATTTTCTCTCCTTTATATACTTTATATATACATAAGAAATAGCCAACTAAAAGAAACTAATTTTTACAACATAACCATACATACTACACACTTACTAACCTTTCACACACACACGAGGAATCAAAAAGATTCTAGGGACTTTCCAAAAGTCCCTTTTTTTTGCTTAAAATTAAGTTGAAAATTTTAGTCTACTAAGATTTCTGTCTCGTTCTTATACGTTACAAAAGCATGCCCTTTTGCTGTTGCTTTTTTTACATACTTTCTCAAAGTATAGATAATGGGGACTTTTGTTGAATTTCTGGCACTTGAATGGATTTTTGCCAGTTTGGCTGCTTCAAACAACACTTCATCAGGAACCGCTTCAGCCGAATTCCTTTTCAAAATCACATGAGAACCCGCCATATTTAAAGGATGGAACCAAATATCATTAGGTGATGCTATCTTAGATAGCAAATAATCATTTTGCCTGCTGTTTTTACCGACAAGGATTTTATACCCATCGACATCGTGCTCCGCTATAACAATTTCTTTTTTATCCTGATTCTGTTTTTCTTTTTTAGCATTAATGTTATCTAATTCAGCTGAAACATCCTCCAGTTCAGAAATTTTAGTAGAAATATCTACATAAAATTTTTGTTCTTCAAAATATGCAAGCTGAGAAATCGTTTCTTCTATCATAGATTTTGAGTATTCATATGCAGACTTTGTTTTTTTATAAAGCTTATAATACCTATTAGCATTGTCTGTTAAACTTAAAGTGGTATCTAAATCAATTGGAACAATGGTTTGACCGTCAAAATCAACAAGTTGGACCTTGGATTGATTTTGATCGAGAGAATACAGATTAGCCATGATTAAATCGCCTTTATTTTTATACAACAAGGCTTTATCAATATTTTTTAACTGTAAAGATTGCTTATCTTTTAGTTGAGTAAGTTTTTTTATTTGATGATTTATTATTGCGTATAACTTACTTTTTATATTTTGCATAATTTTTTGCGATTGGTGAAACGCAAAATAATCATCGAGCATATCATTTACATTTTCACAAAGAATATTATTTTTATTTTCGACGATACTAAACTCAGAATAATCAGGGGTAATATTTGGAACAACCTTATTGAGATCAATAGTTGATTTTATCTCTCTATAAAGCTCCTTAAATACAGGTTCAGGAGTATTTTCTGTAATATCATATTTAGCTAAAAGTTGTCTTGCAAGTGGACGTGAAATATAAAAAAACGAATTTGAAATAAATCCTTCTAAGCTTGAAACATCTTCACTTATTAGAGAATAAAACTTTTCAAAGGAAATCTTTAAAATATCTTTTTTCTTTTGTTTTGGAGGATAAATATATGGTAAAAGACCAGCCAATTCTCTATCTTTACTTTTTTCTGCACCTACGTTATGAGCGCAACCCACAATTACATTTGTATCGTAGTTATACAAAACTATATTACTGTGCTTACCCATCAACTCAATTGCAAGGCAAAGTTTTGAGCGTTCATTTAAAGCATCATAAAAATCGAAATAAAACTCGATTATTCTTTCATAATTAGGTTGTTGAACATCAACGATTCTTAATCCGCTTATATATTTTCTTAAAAGCATGCAAAACATAGCCGCAGACTTTGGTATTTTAATATTTCGCTGCTCTTCGTTTTCTTTAGACATAAAAGCTATGTGGTAAAAAGACGGATTTATGTTTATGTAAAATTTTCTGGATTCAGAGTTGTTCCGAAGATGAAATATCAACTCTCGCCTGTTTGGTTGCTGAATTTTTTGAATTTTAGCGCCTATAAAAAAATCATAATTTTCTTTTAAAAAAGCTTTGATTGTAAGCGAATCAAGATTTATCATTTTCTTTGCCTAACCTTGGAACATACAGCCCCAACTGAATGTCTCTTCCTTTTATTTTCAAAGTACCTGCATAGTCAGCTTTCACGATGTTTTCAACATCTTTATAAGTAGTTTGAGATATCAAAAGTTTTTTATCGAACTGAACAGCGATTTCATCAATTTTAGAAGTTAAATTGACTGTATCTCCGATCGCTACAAGATCTTTTGATTGTCCATTTCCAATCGTTGAAATAATTACCTCACCTGTATTTATAGAAATTTTAAAGTCTATTTTAAAATCACTTGATTGAATATCAAAAATATCATTTTCAACATCATTAATGATATCAAGTGCGGCTTTAACTGCACACAAAGACGAATTTATTGTTTCTACAGGGTATCCCCAATAAGCAATTATTTTCTCTCCCTGAATTTGATTAATAGTTCCATTATGTTTAAGTATTTTATCAGTTAAAAAATTTAATACTCTATTCAGTTTTTCAACAACTTCTAATTCATCATACTTAGAATAAAGCTGAGAAAAATTGGCAAAGTTACAACTTAACACCGCGACTTTAACCTTTGTCGGCACTTTAGGAATATCTAAAGAATCGACACACAAACGTTTTAATATTGTAGAAGAAACTTTTTGACTAAAAATAGATTTTATAATTTTTTTTCTTGATTTTTCATCATACAGTACAAAGCTATATGCTGACACCATAGACGCAAACATAATATATACAGGGTAAACCGTAAGTATATCTATTCGAATTTTAGGGTTTACATATGCAAAGATATTAACAACTAAATAAATTATAAATAATAAAATGCAATTAAATGCAGAGAGCCAAGACAATCTAAATAACAAAATATTTGCAATTAATAAAAGCCCAACAGCAAAACCTGCAATTACAGAAACATAATTAGGTAAAGTTCTAACGAACTTTCTTCTACCTGCATTATCAAGATTTGAATCGTTGATATAATTTTCAATGATATTTGCATTGATTTCTGCTATAGACATTTCATTATCAACAGGTGTTTTAAAAGTATCAGAACCAGTCTGTGCCGGTGCTATAATTACGATTTTATTTTTGAAATACTCCGGGGAATATAATTTTTTATCAAACTCAAACCTACTCTGACCAGACATTGCAGCAATTACAACTTTACTGAATGGAATCATATTGTAAGTTCTACTATATCCATTCCAATTGATACTGTTTGAAGCACTTTTATCTAAAGGGATCAGATGCGAATCAACTCTTAAAATAGAATCTTTTAATGAAATCTTTGGCTCTTTGCCAATATATCTAAGAAAAGTAGCAAAAGACAGTGAAGGCACAACATAAGTTTGATTGGCAACTACAATCTTTGAAAGTGGCTGCGATCTCCTTACAATATTATCCTCGTCTTTGGTTAAATTTACAAAAGCCATATGTGCATTATTCACAAATAAATTCGGTACCGGTAAAAAATAATAATATGTCGGCAAAGTTAACATAGACTTTGTGTCAGACTGCATTTCCAGTGATTTTTTGATTGGTTTAATCGGCTGAAAATCAGGCTGGATAGCCGGAGATTGGACAGAAGAAGAAAGAGTTGAGCTAAAAGCATTTCCTAAAACTATATTATTGTACTTTTTTAATGTATTCGAAAATATCAAATCAGGAGAACTTGAACTTAATGTTATATCTTCATAATTAAAAAAAGCAAAACATAAAGTTAAAACCTTAGGTCTTCCCTGTTCAATAAAATCAATAACGCTAGACCAATCTTTTCTGCTGAGTGGCCACTTAACAGAACCATTAGGATAATGATTGGATAAATCAAAAGCAGTCAAATCATCCACAGATAAGATAACAATACTATCTCTAACAGCAGATTTCTTAGTTCGCTGCTGCCAAACTTTTAAAGAAAGCTTCTGTTTACAATCTTTAGCGACATTTTCAAAATACTCAAACTTTTCTCTCAACAAAAAAGCAAATAAAATGAAAGAAAATACTAAGAAACCAAATAAAATTTTTAGTATTTTTGTCTTCATAAGCCTCGTCTAGATAAGTAATATGAATAATTTTATACCAAAATAGGAAATAACACAAATAAAAAGAGGCTCTTAAATAAAGAACCTCTTTTTTAAAATTAGAATCTGGCAACTAGCTATCTTCCCAGGC
>JAEZOG010000094.1 GCA_023414155.1 Cyanobacteria bacterium OH_CFB_184
GAAATAGGGCGTTTGGAGAAAGAATAACTCAAATTTGCAAAAAAGAAATATTAAACCCTATTGAATACATATATCTTTTAAGCCCCTCGATACCACTGATTTTTATGGGCGAAGAATGGGGAAGCAGCACGCCGTTTTACTTTTTTTGTAATTTTAATGAAGAACTATCAAAGCTTGTTGACTTAGGCAGAAAAGAAGACATAAAGAAAAACAGACAAAACATAGAACAAAAAGAATTGAAAAGAATACCTGTTCCGTCAAAAATTCAAACATTTACAGATTCAAAACTTAACTGGGAAGATCTATCAAAAAAAGAAAACAATATAGTATTAGAAAAATATCAAAATCTAATAAAAACAAGAAAAGAAAAAATTATTCCTATTATTGATGACATAAAAGAAACAAGATTTGAGGTATTTGACGAACATTCATTTATAGTTGAATGGGTTTTAGAAAATAAAAAATATAAAAAGCTCATATTAATAGCAAACATTTCAAAAAATGAATTAAAAAGACCTTTTAGAACTGAAAAATTAGAATTAGTAGCCACTTCTTCTCTAGCGAATAACATTGAAATAATCACACCTTATACAGCAAGCTGGTACTTAGGTGAAGCATAAAATATGGACAAAGATACTTCTATAAATAAAAATAATATTTTAGGTTTCAAGAAACACTCTCAAACAGTAGATAACATTGATAGTGATTTTAGCGATGAAGAAATATTTGAAATTCTTAAAATAAATAACATCGATACATCAGAAATAAAAGATATAAATTATTTTCTTAAAGATTTAGAACTTGATAAACTGAATTCTATTTTGCCGAAAGTGCAAGTTATAAAAGAAAATGAAAAGCCTAAAATAAAATTGTATTTAACAGACGTAGATGCAAAAAATACTTATGAATGGATAATCGAAAAAGAAGACGGGAAAGTAGATTACGGAAAATTTATCCCAAAGAATTTGAATATAGAAAATGTAAAACACTTATCAAAAACATTCTTTGAATTAGAACTGAATTTGCCTTTACGTTTAGAGCTGGGCTATCACACCCTTCATATAAAAAAAGATGGAGAAACTCTGGCAAAATCAAAACTGATCATTACACCAAAAAAATGCTATAAACCTCATAATTTCAAGAACAACCAAAATATTTCAGGACCTAAAATTTATTTTTACAACATTAATACAGAGAACACACACAGAATAGCTGATACGAGAGATTTAAAGACGCTTATCAAAAGATTTGCACCTTACGAAGTCGATGTAATCGGTACAGGCCCTATCAATCAAACCTCATTAGATGAAAACGATAACTTTAATCCATTCTCTCCATCCAGCAGAATGTATATGAACACTTTATTTTTATGCACAGAAGATATGCTCACTTTTATTGAAGATAAAAAATTACACGTCAGCTTTCAATCAATGGATTTTCAACAACAATACGAGGAACTTGAAAAAGCTGAAGCAACAAACTACAAAGCAATCTATGATATTAAATTTAAAAAATACAAATTACTCTATCAATCTTTTACTGAACTACATATAAAAAAAGAAACAGCCAAAGCAAAAGATTTTGCAAAGTACGTTGAAGAACAAGGTGATAGATTACACAAAATGTCACTATTTAGAGCTCTTCAAGATTATTTGATAAATGAATCAATTCAATATAAAATCTGGACAAATTGGCCAAAGGCGTATTTAGACATAAACTCTGAAGCAATCAAACTGTTTGAAAAAAATAACAACGAGATAATTGATTTTTATAAGTTTCTTCAATGGCAGATAAATATTCAACTAGCAGAAGCAGGGAAAACTTCGTACGAAAAGAAGTTTAGACTAGGAATATACACGGACCTTTGCCTTTGTATTAATAAATTTGGAATGGAAACCTGGGCATACAAAGAACTGTTTTCAAATGTTTTAAACTTTACAAAACCTAAAGAAGAAAAAGACCAAAGAAACTGCCCAATCGCTCTACCTGAAAAGTTAACAAATGATGCTTACACGTATTTTATTAATGTAATACGCCCCAATATGATTCACTCAGGTGCTATAAATATCTTAGATACTGAGCTTTTGTTTGATTCAGTCTACAAAGTTACAAATGAACTCGATGAAAAATACTATAAAGTTGTTTATCCAACAGATGATCTGCTCGGAATAATAGCACTTGAAAGCCAAAAAAATCACTGCGCTGTTACAACAAATATGGACGAACTCGACGAAGAAAAAGTTAAAAAATTAAAAGAATACGGGATAATAGATGAAAAAGAACTTAACCTCACTATAGTGACAGATGAAGAAGAACTCAAAGAGTACTTTTTAAACCTGAAAGAGAAAAAAATAAAGAAATTAGGCGGCATAACGCCTGAACCTGAGGAATTTGCCCATATAACAAAAGTGCCAAACTCTACTTATCGACTGCAATTTAACCAAGAATTTACATTCAATAATGCAAGAGAAATCGTACCATATTTAAAAAAACTGGGGATTTCGCACATTTACGCCTCCCCACTATTATCACCGAGAGCAGGAAGTTTGCACGGATACGATATTATAAACCATAACAACATCAACCAAGAAGCAGGAACGATGGAGGAATTTAACTATCTTGTAGAAACCCTTCACGACTACGGGATAGGACTTATTTTAGATATTGTTCCAAATCATATGGGAATAGGAAAAGAAAACAAATGGTGGATGGATGTTCTTGAAAATGGTCAATCTTCAGAATATTCACATTATTTTGATATCGACTGGTCACCGATTAAAGAAGAACTAAAAGGAAAAGTTTTAGTTCCGATTTTAGGTGAACAATACGGTGAAGTTTTATCTTCAGGCAAATTGGATTTTAGATTTAAGGAAGAAAACGGAAAATTATCAGTACATTATTATGAAAATGAATTCCCGTTAGATCCTTCATCTTATCCGAGCATTTTAGAATACAGAATAGAGGTACTTAAAACAAGGCTAGGAGTAGAAAATAAAGATTTATTAGAATACCAAAGTATCATTACGGTATTCAAGAATCTACCGAAACACACGTCAAGAGAATATGAAAAAATAATCGAACGCAAAAGAGAAAAAGAAATAGCCTTAGACAGATTATCAAACTTATGCAAAAACAACTATGTAGTAAAAGGGTTTATAGAAGAAAATCTAATCGATTTTCGGTGCACCTCGGATAATGCTTTATCTATAGACAAAGTTAACGCATTACTTGAAATGCAACCTTACAGGCTGTCATTTTGGAGGGTATCAGCAGACGAAATAAATTATAGAAGATTCTTTGATATAAATGACCTTGCAGCATTGTGCGTTGAAAAACCTGACGTATTTGAAAATACTCACAGTTTGATAATCAACCTTATTGAGAACAGAAAAATTGATGGATTAAGGCTTGACCACACTGACGGACTGTTGACTCCTTCTGAATACTTTAAAACTCTTCAAAAAAAAATAGCAGCAAAATTAGATATTGAATTTGACGGCACTTCTGAAAATCTATTAAATTCTGAGATGCTTCCACTTTATATCGTAGCTGAAAAAATACTTGCAAGTTTTGAAACTCTTCCTAAAAATTGGGCAATACATGGAACAGTAGGATACGAATTCCTAAATAATGTCTGTGGGCTTTTTATAAATGCTAAAAATGAATATAAATTTTCACATATCTATCAAAAGTTTATTGAAAAAGAAATAAACTATGATGAACTGGTTACAGATTGCAAAAAAATAATCATGAAAACCTCTCTAACAGGCGAATTAAACGTTTTGACAAATTACCTTAATCAAATATCTGAACAATTTATTTTATACAGAGATTATACTTTTAATAGTTTGAAAAATGCCTTGATAGAAATAATAGCCTCATTCCCTGTTTATAGGACATACATAACAAAAGATGATGATCCTACTAGAAGTAAAAACTACATAAGATGGGCAATTGGGGTTGCAAAAGCAAAAAGTGTTATAACAGATACCTCTATTT
>JAEZOG010000285.1 GCA_023414155.1 Cyanobacteria bacterium OH_CFB_184
ATTTCCAAAGGACTCCAGTATAATCGTCTCTGGTACAGTCAAGAAAGATAACTATAACGGCAACTACACAATAGACAAACCTCAATACCAGCTAATAAATTCTGATTTCTACGAAGGCGATAATCTACACCTTGGAAGAATAGTTCCTGTGTATTCACTTGTTGAAAAATTAAATGCCAAAACATTAAGAAGAGCAATTTTTAATGCCATTCAAGAATACAAAGACCAAATTACAAACCTTTTGCCTATTGAAATAATAGAGGAATTTGATCTTTTAAACAGGCAAGATGCAATAGAACAAATTCACTTCCCGAAAGACATTGATACTCTTGAAAAAGCCAGATTTTCACTTGTTTTTGAAGAACTTTTTGTTCTGCAGTTAAAACTTGGATTAATAAGAAAAGAAAACACCTCGAGTACAAAAACACTGCCGCTTACAATAAAAGAAAAAGGACTTGTTGAAGAATTCATATCTAAACTTCCATTTGAACTCACAGGTGCTCAAAAAAGAGCGATAAATGAAATTCTTAACGATATAAACAGCGAAACTCCAATGCAAAGGCTGCTTCAAGGAGACGTTGGTAGCGGTAAAACAATTGTAGCGTGCATAATGCTGCTTGCTGCTATAGAAAACAATTATCAAGGGGCGATAATGGCTCCTACAGAGATTTTAGCCCAACAACACTTTAACAATTTTGTTAACTGGTTAACACCGCTTGGAATAAGCGTGGGCCTATTTACCTCATCTAACAACAAAAAGCTGCGCAACAAGCTCGAGACTGACCTTAGGAACGGACAAATCAATGTTGCTGTCGGCACCCATTCACTTATTCAAGAAAATATTGATTTTAATAACCTGGGAGCAATCGTAATAGATGAGCAACACAGATTTGGAGTAAAACAAAGAAACGCTCTTAAAAACAAAGCGACAATTCCTCAAGTTTTAACTATGACTGCAACTCCAATTCCAAGAACTCTTGCTTTAACTGTCCATGGTGACTTGGATTTGACGATAATTGATGAACTTCCAAAAGGCAGAAAAGCGATAAAAACGGCACTATTAACAGACGCAAAGCGCCAACAGGCATACAACTTAATAAGGCAGCAAGTTGAACTTGGACATCAAGCATATATAGTGTTCCCATTGATTGATGAATCAGAGACTCTTTCAGCAAAAGCCGCTACTCAAGAAGCAGAAAATCTTCAAAACGGAGAATTTAAAGATTTAAAAATCGGTCTTTTGCATGGCAAAATGAAGCCTGAAGAAAAAGATCAGATAATGGCTGACTTTAAAAACAAAAAATACGACATTCTTGTCAGCACAACGGTTGTAGAAGTAGGAGTAGATGTGCCTAATTCTACTGTTATGGTTATCGAAAATGCCGAAAGATTCGGATTATCTCAACTTCACCAACTAAGAGGAAGAGTAGGAAGAGGTAAAGCGCAATCCTTCTGCGTATTGATCAGCTCTACTTCAACAAAAGAAACCATAAACAGGTTAAACATTCTTGTACAAACAAATGACGGTTTTGTTATAGCAGAAAAAGACCTTGAAATAAGAGGTCCCGGTGAGTTTTTAGGCTTAAGACAAAGCGGGCTCCCTGAATTAAACCTTACTGATCTCACCAAAGATTTGCACATCCTTGAAATAGCTAGAGAAGCTGCTTTTAAATTTTTAAAAACCAAAAACATAAATGATTTTAAAGCGCTTAAGACATATATAGACTCAAATTTTTCAACTTCTTCTGATATTTCAACTCTTGATTAGTTATTGTTTTTCAAAAACAACAACTACCCAATCTCCGCTTTCATAGATATTTAAAGGTTTTAGATATTTAGAAGATACTGCTACAGAGTTATTTTTTACATATGAAAACACCATAAACAAAAAAGGCGTGTCATAATAAATTTCATCTTTCGATGTTATTTGCATCATTTGTTTCTCGTTATAAAATGAAACCGTTTTTAAAATTACTATAGCTAGCTTGTCGCCTTTTTTCATATTTTTAATGAAGTCATTATAAAACTTTTTCTCAAATATCCTTGTATCATTGTGTTTTAAGTTATCATACAAAAGGATTTTTCCATTTATAACGATTGTTTTATACGAATAAGTCTGAGGAACAATAAAAGAAGTAAAATTGTATTTATCGATCCAGAACATTTTGTACGTTTTGCCTTCAAAATATTTCTCGAATTTCTTCGAGTCATAATAAGTTAAAATAACAGTATCAGAAGAATTTATGTCAGCTTTTCTCAATAAATCCATTACAATTTTGTTGCCTTCACTTCTTCCAAGCTTAGGAGCTGAATTATTATTCACAACATAATGAAAAACCGGCAAAATAAGCATTACCAATATAAAAAACTTTTGCATCGCTTGCTTTTTTAAACTTAAAATACCTACGCACATTATTAAAATTAAAATAGGATAAATTTCAACACTATATTTAGTAGAAAGCACTATTCTATTCATCATAGCAGCTACTGTTAGAACAGAAAAAAAGCAAAATGAACTTATAAAAAGATATTTTAAAATTTTTGACTTTTGAAACAATCCAATCAATATCGCAGTTATTGCAACTAAAAGCGGTATAACCGAGAAAATCAAAAACATATAATTTATCTGGCCGCCTTTGACTAAAATTTCGCTTATGTACTTAGGAGTATTGATAATATTGATTTGTATCGGTGAGAAGTAATCCGTAAAAACAAAAAACACTTTCGCAACAGAAAACCCTGACCAAAACTGAGAGACATAACTCTCTTTGAAAATCTTATATATAAATGGTGACAGCGGCAATAAAGATATTAATACAAAAGCGATCAATAGCTTTAACTGTGGTGCATATTTTTTATTGTTTCTTACTACATAAATACCCAGCAACAATATATTGAAAAATGAAAAGACAAATCCTAAAGTGTGAGTAAAAATTATAAAAAAGTTAGTTATTCCAAAAAATAAAAAATTGTTTTTTGTCTGATATTTTGCAAGCCTTATCCACGCAACAACATTCAATGAGCTTATCAAAAACAAAAGACTGTACAATCTTACTTCCTGAGAAAAATAAATAAGGAAGCCGCTCACAGATGCAAATGCTGCGCATAGAAGCCCTAATTTATCATCTTTATATTCTTTGCCGACAAAATACATAGCAATGATTGATAAAACGCCTGTTAACAATGAAGATAACCTTAAACTAAAATCAGCATCGCCAAAAAGCATCATCCAAGATTTCAAATAAATGTAATAAAACGGCATATGACAATTTTTTATGATTTCCTGCACAAATTCGACAGGAAAGTTTCTTGAAGAAATAAACCAGGCAATATACTCATCATTCCACAGACCTTGCGGCTTATCCAGACAACAAAGTCTAAGTAAAAAGCCGAATAAAACTATCAAACTTAACCAAAAAAAGGTTTTTTTAGTCATAATATTTAACCTAATTTATTTTTTATATTATAATTATATTACATTTCAAAAAAAGTTTATAGAGTATGAAATTAATAATACAAATTCCTTGTTATAACGAAGAAATAACTCTTCCGCTTACCTTAGCGGCGCTTCCCAAGCATATTGAAGGAATTGACGAGATTGAAACCTTAGTAATCGATGATGGCAGCACGGATAGAAGTATAGAAATCGCTGAAAGTTATGGAGTAAACCACATCGTAAGACTTCCAAATCACAAAGGCTTGGCAAGGACATTCATGGCAGGCTTGCAAAAAAGCATTCAACTCAATGCAGACATTATCGTAAATACAGACGCTGACAATCAATATAACGCTGAAGATATAGAAAAATTAGTCCAACCAATCCTTGAGAAAAAGGCTGATATAGTAATTGGTACAAGACCAATAGAGAGAATTAAACATTTTTCTCTGCTAAAAAAATTCTTACAAAAAATAGGTTCATATGTCATAAGACTATTGAGTTCTACAGGTACAGAAGATGCACCTAGCGGATTTAGAGCATTTACAAGAGAAGCGGCTATAATGATAAATGTCTTTGACAATTATACATACACGCTAGAAACAATCATCCAATCTAAATCAAAAGGGCTGATAATTGAATCAACTCCTATAAGAGTCAATGATAACTACAGAAAATCCAGACTAGTAAAAAACATATTTGAATATATAAGAAAATCAACTTTCACAATGATAAGAATGTTCATCATCTATCGTCCATTCAGATTTTTTGCAATAATAGGAGGTATCCTTTTTGCACTAGGATTAGTTATCTGGGCTAGATTTTTATTTTACTATTTCTTTGGAAGTTCAAACGGGCACATACAATCATTGCTATTTGCTGCAATCCTTATGATTATAGGATTTCAGACTATTATGCTCGGGGTACTTGCTGACCTGCTTGCAATCAACAGAAAATTGATTGAAGATGTCCAAATCAGAATTAAAAAAATAGAAAACAAATAGTCTTTTATAAATAGTAACTTGGCTATGAGCGTATGTTCATATTTTCAATATCATTTGAAATATGAAAAAATTATTAATTGTAATTATTATATTATTTTTCTTTCAAAATACAATTTACGCTGAGGATGAGGTTATTTGGGACTATAGAAACGACGAATTCATAAAAGAATTATTAAAAGATAATCCTAATGCATCAGATGCAGCAAAGCAAAAATTGCTAGATGAAGAATTAAGCAAAAACCTCGGTATAGATCTAATTTATACCGACCTGGCAGAATGCCTAAAAATAGCACTAGACAATAACTACACCATGAAACAAAAAGAAAGAAGCAAAGAGCAAGCATATTGGGAGTATAAAAATGCTAATGCTCAGTTTTTACCTGATTTTTCATATCAATACACAATGCAGTACATAGACGGAAAATTTTTAGTCGGTGGGGTATTATTGGATAGGTTCGATGAGTTGCCTATACAAAATATTTTTCAACTTGAATGGGGTGGAGTTCAACAAGGGAAGTTATTTTTCCTAAACAAACAACGAAAAAGTCTTTTAAAAGCCTCAAGATCAACTGTGGATTACACTAGAGATGAAATCATATTAAAAGTAACTTTGGCTTATTATGACCTTTTGAGCCAAAAATTGCAGTTTGAAGTGTTTAAATCCAACCTTCTTGATAGGCTATATCAATATAGGATGGTTAAAGCTAAATATGAAGCAGGGATTGAAAGCAAATATTATGTAACCAGAGCTGAAACTGAAGTTGCAGGAGCAAGACAAAATTACATAACAGCAGCAAACAGCTTGAGACTAACTCAAGCTAAGCTTGCAAACCTTATGGGAGTAGAAATATTAGATGCAATATATCCTTCTGAAGGTTCTATTCAAATAAGAAAATTAGTTGAAGATAAATATTCAATAGAAAAACTCTATGAAATTGCGCTGCAGAGTAGAGATGACGTATTGGCAGAAAAGTTAAAAATAGATGCATTAGTTGCAGAAAAAAACTCTAACTATTTAGACTTTGCACCAAAAACCACCAGCAGTTACGCTCGATCTATCGTTGGAACACCAAGTTCTGGATTTGGACCGAACACAACTATTTCTCTTGGAGTAACTTTTCCTCTGGGTAAAAACCTTGGCTTTGGTACAATGACGACAATTAAAGCTTACAAGGCAAGAGTAGAATCAGAAGAATACAAACTCACAAACCTAATCCGTTCAGTCAAAGAATCGATACTTGGATCATATTACAATTCAAAATCTGCTTATGAAAAAATTGAAGCAGCCAAATCTGAAGTAAGAGCGGCAGATGAGAGTGTTACGATAGCTATAGCGCAAGCTAAAGTAGGTATTGGGGTTTTTACTGATGTTATATACGCTCAAAACAAAAAAATCCAGGCGCAAGAAGTATTGATAAGAACAACAACTGAATACAATAAAGCACAGGCACAACTATTATTTGACGCAGGAATAATAAGCTTAAATGCAGTATTAAATGGATACAAACCAGTACAAATCAACACTACACAACAATCTCAGGCACCTAAATCTCCAGCATCTAAAACAAAACCCAAATCTAAAACCAAAAGCAAACCATAAAAAGCAATCCTACAAATAAATTGAGACACATTTTATTTGTAAAGATTTCTTCACAATAACTAAATATTTCACATAGAAAGGTCGATATATATAATATGAAAAATACTAACCATGCAGGTATAATAGCTTCGATTAATACAAATTGGTTTCAATTTATGGAAACAATAGCTATTACTATGCAAAAAGACGAAACTAAAAAACCATCAAATATGGAATCTGAAATATTTCAGCAGCCATCAATAATAGCTGCGCTTGCTAAAAGATATATCACTCCTGAAAAATACATTTTGATAAATTTGCCCTTAAACATTAAAAAAGTTATTTTTATCGCAAGTGGTTCTTCTTACCATTGCGGATATGTAGCATCAGAACTTTTAAAAGAAACAGCAAACTGTGACGCGGAATGCACTTATGCAAGCGAATTTATTCTCAACACAAAAGTAGAAAGCAACAAGGAAACTTTATTCGTATTCATTTCTCAATCGGGAGAAACAAGCGACACTTTAGATGCATTAAAAAAGGTTTCTAAAATTACTGACAAGACACTATGCGTTACAAATAACGAAGATTCGACCATCTGGCAACTTGCTAATTACAAGATAAACACCTACGCAGGAAAAGAGCACAGTATTGCATCTACAAAAGCAATGAGCGCACAGCTTTTCTGTTTATATCTATTGGTTTTAAAAATTATGTATTCTAAAAATATAGATATAAAAGCAGAATTAAGCTACTTACAAAACATTCCGACTGCTATTGAACAAGTTATCGAAAACAAATCAGACATCACAAAGGTAGCAAAAAAATTAGCTAAATTTGATAACATTTCTATCCTTGGAAGCAGGGCTTTTTATGCACTTGCAAAAGAAGGTGCTTTAAAGATAAAAGAGA
>JAEZOG010000099.1 GCA_023414155.1 Cyanobacteria bacterium OH_CFB_184
CTTTTTGGTGAGTGTTCTCCTTTAACTCAAATAAATAACTTTGGATTTTTGCAAGATGCGTTTTTAAGATTGTTGTCTTTGCCTACTTTTATTACAAATCCAGAACTTTTTGTGAAAAATAATAAAAAAGTTTTTGAAAATATCTTTGGATTGCTTTCATCTGAAGAAGTTGTTGATTTTATGAATTTCTTATACCCTTCAAAGAAAGGCTGTTTTGAGGATATTCTAAATAATAAGGAAAATACTTTTGCAATCCTTGAAAAAGTTGTAACTTCAATAGTAAACAAAAATAAACTTCTTGTTGTTATCGATGATTTTGATTTAATAGATGGTGCTTCTTATGAGTTCTTGATGTACTTAGTTGAGAAAAAAGGCTTCTTTGACAAAGGAATGAAATTGCTTGTGGCATATAAAGAAAGAAGAGTTGCTCAAAGTTATTTCTATTCAAATACATTGAGTGAAAGTGTTTTTGAGACTGTATTCTTAGAGAATCTTCCTCAAGAACAAATCGAAACTTTTGTTGGTAATTTCTTAAACAATAACCTGGAAGTATTGCCGTTGAGCGTAAGAGAATCAATTTATAAAAATTCTAAAGGAAGCGCGGCATTTGTAGAGCAGGTTATGTCGCTTCTTTATGACAAAAAATATTTAAGCATCCAAGATGGTCAGATTGCCTTTAATAACAGGCAAGAAGAGCTACTGATACTACCTTCTAAAGTTGAAGAGATAATTCAATCAAGATTAAAAACATTATCTCCTCTTTTAAGAAGCGTCTTGTATTGCGCTTCTATTATCGGTTACAAGTTTGATCTTCAAATTCTTGTAAATGCTATGAACCTTCCTGAAGATCAGCTAAATGCTGTGATGAAAGAATTAAGAGAAAGATTATTTATAGTCCCTGTAAATGATTACACCTATGCTTTTAAAGGGCTGTCCTTGTGGCGTTATATATTTGAAGAAGCTAAATCAGATGAGCTCTTCTTCAATGACAATAAAAAGATATACAGTGTGATACAGGCATGTGTGCTTTCTAATAATTCTATGAAAGCAATCATCGCTCAAAATCTTGCTGATCCAAAAGCTTTGTTTGATATTTGGCAAGAAAATGCCGAGCTGACAGCATATATTGGGGATGTGAATCTTTATGTCATCTCTCAAAAACAGCGTTTAAAGATACTTAGCGATAATAACTTCGACAATTCTATCGATAAGTATAATCAAATATGTGAGCAAATAGGTAAGCTCATTTATACTTCTAACCCAGCAGAAGCTATTACTTACTTGTCTAATGTTATTGCAAATGCTAAAAAGACTCAAAATGCAGTTAAAACCGTTGATTTGTCTGGGTATTTGGTCTCAAGTTGCTATTTAAGCGGTAATTACCATGGGGTTGTTGAAGCGGTTAATTTGGTTCTTGGTATAGTAGAAAATACTTCTTCACCAGTTGAAGTTGCGCTTATAAAATCAAGAAAGTTAAAAGCTCTACAAAATATCGGCAATTGCGAAGAAGTAGTTATGATCGCCAAGAACGAAGTGATTCCTGTATTAGAAGAGGCTCTTTCTAAAACGATGATCACAAAAACGGTTTCTCTTGGAACTATTTTTGAAGGCTGGTTGGAAACAACTTTAACTCTTGCAAATGCCTATGCTCTTCAAGGAAATGATCAGGGATTTGAGCTTTTGGAAAATGTCCTTGAAGTGATGAAGGCAAATGGCATTGAAAACAAATATTATGAGACAAAGTTGGCTCTTACAAAAGCATTGTTATTCACGGTTGTTGGGAAAGTAAAAGAGTCATATTACATTCTTTCAGATATAACTAAAGCCTACAAAAATGAAGTTTTAAACGATGAATTTATGTCTCAGTGGAATTTGATCCATGTGTTAAACCAAATTTCGACAAATAACTTTGATAAGCTAAAAGAAGAATTGTTCTCACTTGTCACTTTTGCAAATAATACAAACGATAATTTCTTAAAAAATATTTTAAAAACTATTTTAGGCTATATTATTCACAAAGACGGAAATCTTTCAAAAGCGTTAGAAATCTATAACGAAGAAATAACATACTTTGCAAAAGAAAAAGTGGCAATCGGTGCTTTACTGTGTTGGTATTTGATTGCGCATATAGATTTGACTTTAGATGGTGCTGATAAAGCTTTGGATATTTCAATGAAAGCTCTTGAAGTAGCTCAAAATCCAAAAATAAACAACCATAATTTCTCAGTATACCTGCAAAAGTTTATTGCTGAAATATATATGATAAAAGGTGATTTGGATTCTACTAAAATGTATCTTGAAAAATCATTGTTGATTGCAAAACAATATGGATTAAAATATGCTCAAGTTCAGTTATATCTGTCGTTTGCTAAATATTTAGAGGAAACTATTTCATTAAAACCAGTGAACAAACCTGATATTGCAAGAAATGTCCTTAAGACATATGGTTTTGCATTGAGTCTGGCTTTAGAACTCGATTTGGAGAATTTAATCGCTGACGTGAATAAGTCAAAATCAGCGTTTAAAACATATTGCCAGTTAAATTCTATACAGTATTAAAAAAGCGGAAGTTTTACCTTCCGCTTTAAATTTATAATTTGTTGTTTTTTTATTTAGAACAAATAACTTGTGCTACGTGGATACCTGAAGCTGAAGCTTGAAGCAATCCTCTTGTCACTCCTGCTCCATCACCTATTGTATATAGGTTTTTGACGCCTTCAGTTTCAAGATCATTTGTTAATTTAACTCTTGCACTGTAGAATTTAACTTCAATACCGTATAAAAGAGTGTATCTAGAAGCCACACCAGGTGCTATTTTGTCTAACGCATATAGCATTTCGATTATGCTCAACATTTGTCTGTAAGGAATAACCAAGCTCAAGTCTCCTGGAGTTGCGCAAGTTAAGGTTGGAGTTATTATGCTTGAAGCAATTCTTTCAGGAGTTGATCTTCTACCGTCTAAAAGATCGCCGAATCTTTGAACAAGTACACCACCAGATAGCATATTAGCTAATCTTGCAACGTGTTGACCGTATGCGATTGGTTCTTTAAACGGTTCAGTGAATTTTTTACTAACAAGCAATGCAAAGTTTGTATTAGGTGTCTTTTTATTTGCATAACTGTGACCGTTTACTGTCGAAATACCGTTGTAATTCTCCATAACAACTTCACCGCATGGGTTCATACAGAATGTTCTGACTTCATCACCAAAAGTCGGTGAATAATAGACCAATTTTGACTCATAAAGTTTATCAGTTATATCTTGCATTACAGGTGCTGGAAGCTCAACTCTGACACCGATATCAACAGCGTTACTTACCATTCCTATTTTGTGAGATTGAAATTCTTTTGTAAGCCAATCAGCACCTTCTCTACCTGGTGCAATAATTATGTGATCAGCGTATATTGTCTGATTGTCAGATGTTGTGAAACCTTTAACCTGTTCATTTTCAACTATAAGATTTTTAGCGCTTACGTTGTTTAATATTGTAATCTTATCCATTAAGTAGTCTTGCATATGTTTTAAAACATCAAGGCTTCTTTCTGTACCTAAGTGTCTTACAGGTGAGTGAACCAGTTTTAGTTCAGCCATGACTGCTGCTCTTTCGATTTCTGCAAAGACTTCTCTATCTAAACCAAAAATTTCTTCTGTAGCACCGTGTTCAAGATACAAGCTATCAGAGTATCTTAATAAATCCTCTACTTTATTTCTAGGCATATAATCTGTTAAGTGTCCGCCCACATCAGGAGTAAGTGTCAATTTGCCGTCAGAGAATGCTCCAGCTCCACCCCATCCGCATAGTAATCCGCATTTTTTACATGTTGGGCATTTATCATAACCTTCTCTTAAAAGGCATTTTCTATTCTCAATTTTTTGTCCTTTTTCAACCAGGACAACTTTCCACTCAGGTTTTAATTTTGTTATCTCAAGCGCTGCAAAAATCCCAGCCGGGCCTGCTCCTATAATCGCTACATTATACATCCTTCACTCCGTTTTCTTGTTTTGTGCCAATCGATTTTTGTAGTGTTTTTAAATAAACACCATTAGGAATTTTAGCGCAAAAACCAAAACTTTTAAATGTTAGCGAAACAATTCTTAAAATGAATTAAATAATCTTACCATTCTTAACAAAATCTTGGAGCTGGTAAGCTTCATTTGGACCGACTATTATTTCCCAGCCTTCTATTGCTTCTTCTAGTTCTTCTTTTAAATGTGACAATAAACCTGGAATAATTAACTTTTTATTTTTAACTTCTTGAAGCTTTGTGCTTTCTTTTACAATTTTAGCTGCCATTTCAGGTGTAAATTTTTCTGCAGACCAAGCAGTAAGCACGCTCATTCCTTCTGATGGTGTAATGATCATATAAGTTGGGATTTCTGATGATTCTATTTCGCTTAGTACAGCAAAATAAGTGAGCGCGAAGTTTGTTGTCATAATCACTATAGCGTTTTCATCAGGTTCATTTACTTCATAGACTTTAGATTCTACCTGAAGCGGTTTTTGTGGATCCGTATATAGGTTTTGCCTTAGTGTGAATATCGTTGACAGCATTGCCTCATTAAATATATCTATTATTATGATGTTTGAGTATCTGCACATTAACAATGAGGCTATAGCCGTAGCATTGTATGGGTTTTGCTCTTTTATCCTTGTCATCACTGGATAGGCAAATGGTTCAGCTTTTTCAAGTATTGCCATTCTCCTTAAAAGCGTTAGTTCTTCAAGGATTTGCTGCGTGTTTTTTTCTTCGCAATTTATGTTTAAAACAATATTCTTGCATCCTTTTTCTATAAGTGAAGAGCTGCTTTTTTCAATATCTTGGATAACATTACCTTGAGCGCAATATATCGTTTCATCATCAATAACTTTTGAAGAATTTATTATCGGATAAAATTCTTTTGTTCTAATAACAGTTTCTTCATTTTCAGTTGTTATGATTAGCCCCAGACCATATTTATTTATTAGTTCAGCTTTTGCTGCCGCATCACCATTATCAATAAGATGAATCGCATCGATTTTATAAGTTTCACCTATTCTTTCTATTGAATAGTTTTTGATTTTTTCTAGTTTTGAATCAAAATACTTATCGTCAGATTCTAACGTTATTGCAATTACAGTCGGGTTTACAAATGTTTTTTCATGCCTGAACATCACGATTTCACTGCCTGTTTTAATTTTTTTGTCAGGCCCAAAAGCAATTTCGTGTTGTTGAATTTTTAGAGCTTCTTTTAGTATGTCTATAAGTCCAGTCGGTGCATAAGGGCATTTTGAAATGTCTGCTTGTTTTTTAGCTACTTTAAGAGCAAAAGCCATGCAGGTTGGGAAGCCGCATTTTTTGCAGTTAGCTTCAGGCAATTTTTTTGCACTTGGCAAATATTTGAATATATTTAATCCGCTTAATTCCATAAAATCTCCTTTAGGGTTTTAATGGACTCAGGATGATAGAGAACGACAATGTTTGCTCCGGCTGATATAACAGCAGATGCTGTAGAAATTTCCCACATTATTGCCCTTTGTTCATACTCGCCCCAATTTTCATTGAAATTAGAGGATTTAGCTTCTTTTGCTTTGAAGGTTTCTTCGCCGACAAATGTTATAATTGGCATATTCAACATTGTGTCACCGTCAAACCCGGCCTGTTTGATTTTTTCAATTATGCTATAGGCATAATCAAGCCCATAGCCTAATGCGCCCATCTCAGGGTCAATTAAAATTCTATTAGAATCAAGTCCACAATCACTTGATAAAATATTTAATTCTTTTGCCAGATTGATGTCTATAGGTGATCTTAAGGCCAAAATGTGATTATTCTTTATTGTGTTTGGGATTATATTTTCATAATTTGATTCTTCAGCGTATGCAATAATCAGCTGGCTATCAATCTCTTTTGCAATCTCTGATAAAAGCAACTTGTTTGTATTCTTACTGTCAGAACCCTTTATAATTATCGGCTTTTGATTGTCTTTTAGTATCATTTTTAAGTTTAGTATTATTTGTGAAAGTTCAGTTTCAATTTTGTTTTCTTGAACTTCTATGTGTATACAAATTAAGTCACATCCAGTGTTTTGCGCTTTTTTAAATAGATTAAAAAAGGATATGTTATTTTCTCCCCAATAATCTTTTAGAATTTGAGGATAACTTTTGTCTGTAAAGTATGGAATTTCAAGAGCAAATAAAGGTTTTGTCTTGTTCTCATTTTCTTTCATAAAAGGTATAGAAGAGTCATTTCCAATTTTTAAAGAATTAAAATCAATTTCTCTTACTTTTGTTTTTATGTCTTTTTTTATATTTTTAACTTCCATAAATTAATCGTATGAATAAAATGTAGCCGTGTCAATTTTCTATAATTATTTTCTTGTATAATGTGTGAATGAACATAAAAATTATCGCAGTTGGAAAAATAAAAGAACAGTTTTTTAAATCAGCTATAGCTGAGTTTGAAAAGAGATTGAGACCATATTGTTCGTTGTCTGTAGTAGAGGTTCCTGCTGAAAATATTTATGATGAAAGTTTATACGATAAATATAAAGAATCAGAAGCAGAAAAAATACTTCAATACGTAAAACAGGATTCTTACGTTGTAACGCTTGAAATCAACGGTAAAAACCTTTCTTCAGAAGCATTTGCAGAAAAAATTAAAGAAATTTCAACCTCAGGCATAAATGAAATAATTTTTATTATAGGTGGAGCTAATGGTTTGCACAAAAAGGTTTCTGCTATCTCAAATTTAAAATTAAGTTTTTCAAAAATGACTTTTACGCACCAAATGATAAGGCTAATCTTGATAGAGCAGATATACCGCGCGTACAAAATTAACCTTAATGAACCTTATCACCGTTAGTTAGTATTAAAATATTCCAAGGAATTTTTTAGGTAAAGCAACTTGTGTTCCCACCTGCAGTGTAAACTCAGAATACCCATACAGAGCATCCGCTGTTTTGTAGCCTTTTAAAGCTTTTTTGTTTTCTGAGAACTTCTCATAAATGCCTTCTTTTGTATCACCAGATTGAACCGTATAGTAAATAGTATTGCTCAATAAGCTCTTTGAGAACCCATCAACTTCGTTGCCATCCTTGTCCTTTAATGGTTTTTTAGGCAGGTCAGATTCTTTAAATTTTAAAGTTATTCCTTCTTTTATAACTTTTTCATCTGGGTTACTGCCGACCCCAAGAATGGTGGATTCGTTTCTTTTTCTGATTATTCCATCTGCTAAACCTAGTTGTTCTTTTAGTTCGCCATAAGTTAACGTTCCGTCAGAAGTATAGGTGTAATCACCGGTTTTTATTCCTAAAAAGCCCTTGTCTGCAGTTATTTTTGCACCTTCAGCGTCATCGTCTTTACCGTTTTTTATAAGTGCTTCTAGGTTTTGCCATGGCTCTTTTTCGCTACTTGTAATGCTTTTTTTATTTTTTGTTGTAGCTACAAAAGAATCTTCCGGCTTGCTTATAGCACTGCTGTCTACAAGAGGAATTGTAATTTTTTGACCAGCTTGAACGCTGTTGGCATTTTCAATCCCTGGATTTGCAGCCATTAATTCAGAAACGCTTATTCCGTTTCTTGCAGCAATAGCAGAAAGGCTTTCCCCACTTTTTATTGTATAACTTTCGCTCAATTACTTCACTCCTATAATAAATCTATTCACACTAAATATTACGGTCAGTTTAGTCCATGACTTTAGCCAACTGGCTAAAAGATTTCGATTTGTAAATTAATTGTTTAATTTTTTTTTTGTTTGCTATATGATAATGTCATATAAGTAAGCCACAGCAATAGAATGTAAAAGAATGAGCATTCTATAAATTGGCTTGAAAAGTAAACGTACAATATTTATATAGGTGACAAAATGGGTATAAAAGGAAAAGTTGACAAAATGGTTGTATTAGCTTGCGAAGAGTGCAAAAGAAGAAATTATACAACTACAAAAAACAAAAAAGTTCAAAAAGAAAGAATGGAAATTAAAAAATATTGTCCATTCTGCAACGCGCATTTAAACCACAAAGAAACTAAGTAAGTTATAAAAAGCGTCCTTAGTTCAGTTGGTAGAACGTCGGTCTCCAAAACCGAATGTCGAGGGTTCGAGTCCTTCAGGGCGCGTTTTAGAAAAAGAGGATTTAATGTCAAATAATAAAGATCAAAGGTCATTTAAAGAATCGTTGTTAAATTATTTTAAAGGCGTTAGAGCTGAATGGGGTAAGGTAACCTGGCCCGGTAA
>JAEZOG010000032.1 GCA_023414155.1 Cyanobacteria bacterium OH_CFB_184
GCACAGGTAATGCAATATCAGCTGGTACTGTCGATTTTGGAAATACGGGCAACCTGTTAAATATTGCTACAGGAGGAAGTTTTGAATCTGATACTGCTATAGATATAAGTAATGGTAATACTTTTAGGGTTTCAGGCGGTACAGCTTCTTTGAATGGCTCAGGTACTGGAATAGATACTTGGGATGGAGCACTAAATTTGACTAATGGAACTTTAAGTGTAAATAACGTTTCTCACAGTTCTGGTGTATATAGTAGTTATAGCCAATCTGGAGGTACTTCAAATTTTATAAATCAAGATTTAGATACCTCATCAGATATTATTTTAACTGGGGGTACTATGAATTTGAACTCTGGAAATGGCGGATCTTCATATATTAGAGATAAAATAAATGCTACTGGTGGGGTTATTAATATCAATAAAGTCGTTGGAACCAATCCCACAGATGGAACTCTTTATGTGAATAACAGCATTGACCCTCCAAGCTCTGTAAATTTATACAACGGCGTTATGTCATTAAGTAGTGAATCATATATTAGTGGCAATAATTTTAGTATCTATGGAGGTTCTATAAATACACAGAATAGCTTAATAGGTACTATGGCTCTGAATAGTCTTGATTTTGGCGGTAATGCTGATTGGCTTATGGATGTTAATCTGACAACAAAAACAGGAGACAAAATTACATCAGTAAACCCAGTAACAGGTTCGGGTTTCTTAAATATAAGCGCAATAAATTTAAAAGGTGATTCAGATTATCCGACAACATCTATTTTAGTTTCAAATAACAATACAAAAGACTACTTAAGAACAAGTGTGACCTCAGCTCAGACCCCGCTTTATAAATATAATGTCAGTTATAGTCCAACACACGGAACTTTAAATTTTGCAAATACAGGATTTACTCCGTCATCACTTGTTAGTCCTGTTTCTGCAACAGCAGGTGTCTTTCTGAATCAATCAAATATATGTGCTGAAGTTCTTGCTCGTGCAGAAATGTTTATGTCTTTGCCTTTAGCAGAAAGACAAACCCCAAAGTTAGCCTACATTGGAGTTTTTTCCCCAACCCTTTTGCCTGAAGATAACAAAGGGTTTTGGATGAAACAATTTACAACATTTGAAAATATTCCTTTGAATAATGGTCCGAAAGTTTCAAATGTCGGCTATAGCACTATTATTGGAGGTGATAGCGATTTAATACACCTAAAACATGGTTTTGATGCTTATTACACAGCTTACGTGGGTTATGCAGGATCGCACCAAAATTATGAAAACGTTGGTATATATCAAAATGGAGGTTTTGTTGGTTTAACAGGTACTGCATACAAAAATAACTTCTTTGCATCATTAACCGCAAATGTCGGTGACTATGCAGGAAATGCAAGTACAGGATATGGCCCCGATGAATTTAATATTTTAGCAGCATCAGCTGGTACAAAGATAGGTTATAATTTCGAATTTTTAAAAGGTAAAATCATCCTTCAGCCAAGTTATGGAATGAATTATATTTTTGCAAATACTTTTTCTTACACAACATCATCAGGTATGAATATTACCTCTGACCCGTTAAATGCAATACAGATATTACCAGGAGTTAAGCTTATCGGGAATTTTAAAAATGGATGGCAACCATACCTCAGTGCTACTATGGTATGGAATATAATGGATGATCAAAAGTTCTACGCTAATGATGTTGCCTTGCCACAAATGTCTGTGGATCCATATGTATTGTATGGGGTTGGAGTACAACGCAAGTGGTACGAAAGATTTACAGCGTTTCTCCAAGTTATAGCCAGTGGCGGTGGAAGAAATGGTGTTGGATTGCAATTTGGATTCCGTTGGTCAGTTTAGATTTTTATTTGGAAGGTTAAGAAACAAGCACATTGTAATTTTTTTTTAATTATTTTATAAAGAATTTAAATTATTTAACAGAAAGAATAATATATGAAAAAATCGGTTTATTTATTTTTAATCTTGATTATTTTTATATTAACTGCAAATATCTCAGTATCTAAAGAAATTTATGGCATAGGAATTTGTATAGATAAGAATAATAATTGTCCTTATCCCATAATAAAAGGAATAATTAACAATTCTCCTGCCTCAAAATCATTAATGCAACCTGGTGATATCATTTTGAAAATTAATGACGAAGATGCTTCAAAAATGGGAGTTCTCAACGTTTTAACTGGAATAAGAGGACCTGAAGAATCTTGTGTAAACTTATTAATTCAAAGAAATCATAAAAACATTCCGTTCTCACTTAGAAGATGCCGCATCAAATGATATCAGTTAAAAACTCTTTTAAATCAATTTTTACTACGAATCTCTTATTTTCTAGAGCCAATAATAAAAGACTATTGCTGTACAGACTCAGCTATTATCAGTAGACCTCCAAGAGCTTTGATTTTTGAAATCCACAAGTTTAAAAGAACGAAACCTTGATGATCTTGGATGATAAATAAAAGCTGTTACTTAATTAACTTTAATAAATTGGTTTTAATAAAGGCTCTATTGGAAACCAATTAAGTTCAAACTGTTTCATCTCTTCTATTAATGAATTTACAGTGGGTATTTCCAAATATCCGGCTCTGTGCCAAATTTGTTCATTTTTATTAATGTACAGTGTTGACAAAGTTCTGTCTATTGAATCACTTGAAACAATATCTGTTATGTTTATATCTTGTCTTTTGTACGTTTTAGCAAACTCTTTAAGCACTTGCGCTTTTGATAAGCTATTAGCTGGAATGATATGCTGTAATTCTGAACACCAGAGATCATTGTCAATTATTCCTAAGCAAATTTTTGCAAATCCAAGAGTTGTTATTCCGTTCCAAAGATGGTTCTTAAAACCATTTACCTGGGTATTTTGTGGTTGGTTCAAAAACCACTCAAGCAGAGATGTTTTCCCTTTTAGTTCAGGACCTATTATAGAGCAACGTAAGTTCAGTACATTTTTAGAATCTACTTCACCAA
>JAEZOG010000201.1 GCA_023414155.1 Cyanobacteria bacterium OH_CFB_184
GCTTCTTCTGGGGAAATTAAGCCGGCATTGAAATCTGCGTCGATTGTCATCTGTTTCCCAGGCATGGCATCTAAGGCAAACCTTGCAGCAACTTCTGCGATACGCTCAGCACCTTTTGTAATTACCATGAACTGAACGATTGTAATAATCAAGAAGATTACTGCACCAACGACCATATTACCGCCGGTTACGAAAGTACCAAAAGCATGAATGACTTCTCCTGCTTCTCCTTTAGCTAGGATAAGTCTGGTAGATGCAATACTAAGTACAAGCCGGAACATTGTACCTATCAGGATAATAGATGGGAAAGATGCCAATTCAAGCGGTTTTTGAATATATAAGGAAATCATCAGAAGAATAATACCAATAGTGATATTTAAACTGATCGAAAAGTTGACAATCCAAGTAGGCATTTCAATAAGCAATATCAAAATAAGCATTATAACAAATACTGCTAATGCTATTTCACTTATGAAATTGTTACCACCTGCTTTAGGCTGTGCCACCTTAATCCCCTTAGATTTTCTTAAAAGCTTCCTGAATAATTTCCAGCTGTGTTTCTATTGTAGCATCAACGATGCCGTTAGTCGTTTCGATTATAGCGCCACCTAATTTTATATCATCACTAGGCACCACAACTATTTTCGCTTCAAACTGTATATTAGACAATATCTCAGGAATATTATCTTTTACATTATCAACATCTGACGGCATAACTTTTATGATTACTCTGTTTTCGCCTTTCACATTAGTAGATAATGCATTTGTAATAATATTCATAAGAGCTTCATCATTTGTTTCTAATTCTGTATTAAGAATTTTTTTTGAAATTTCAACAGCTATATCAAGAATCCCATTAGATAATTCTGAATATACTTCTTCTTTATATTGAAAAAACTCTTCTATAGCATTTTTTAATGATTGAATATCAGATTTAGCAGCTTCTATGCCTAATTTATGACCCTCTTTAGCTGCAATTTCTTTTATTGAAATAGCTTCTTCTTGAGCACGCGAAATCAGGTTTCTGTCATCGATTCTGCGATAGCCTCTACGACGGTTACCTTGTCTTCGTTCCTGACGTTGCTCAAATTTTATATTATCAATACTGATGTGAGAAAAAATTTCATCATCATTATTCTGCTCAACTACTTTTGATTTTTGTTGAGCATTATTTTGTTCATCTATTGGTTCTTTACGCTTCTTTTTTATAATCATGGATTTTTTCTTCTACATGCTTACAAATCAACTGTACCATCCAAGGTGAAAGATTTCTTCTTTCATTAAACTCAGAATCAAGTATAAAATCCTTAACAACTGGACGTTCGTGGTTTATTATGTTTTCCAAAATCGCAACATCTACATTTGCAAGAATTCTACTAAAATTACCTAATGTCTTATTCAGATTAACCTTTTTAGGTTCCGGTAATGTCATTTTTATTTCCTGAAGGCATTTTAAAACAACTCCAGAATCAATTTTTGTCTCTAAGTCATCCATTTGCATATATTGAATAAGGACTTGAGCATCTGACGGGTTAAATTTGGTTAAAATTGTACCGACTTTATCATTAGGGAGCTGTTTTAATATCATTGCAAAAGCTGCAAGCTTAAGGATCTTGGTATCACTAGTATTTGCAATGGCATCATTATCGGCTTTTGCCATTTCATCAATATTAGACTGATTTTTTGCATTTTCTAACTGCTCAACTGAAAGGGCACCTTTTTTTTGTAAATCAGTAAGAGCATCTTCAAACACTTTTTTTACGTGGTGCTCAACTATACCAATCATTTGATCTTGAGGTAAATTTTTACTTAAAGCTTGTTTTGCAATCTCAAAAACAGTAAAAGCTACTTTTTGTAAAATAGGGTCTCTAAATTGAGCAGAAATATTTCCTCTAATCAAATCTAATGATTTGTGAAAAGACCACTCTCCGATGAACTGGGTAACAATCGATGCTTGATCTACAGTAAAATTAACCTCTGTGTCTTTATCAAGTGCTTCTCCTGCAAGGAAACAGAAATTATTGACTATATTGACAACATAATTTTTATCTTCAGCAGACAAATCAGCAGGCAATACTGCTTTTGCTTGCTGCGCTAAATCATGTGCAAATTCTTTATAATTAAACCCCTCTATCGGCATAATTTCCCCATTAAATTATTTAAGATTTTTCAATCCAGCTTTTTACCTGTTCTATAACCTCTTCATCATCCGAAAATGCTATATCAGAAGAAACATCTGATATTGTATTTTTTAAATTTTCTATAACATTTGGATTAGTAGCAATTTGGTTTTGAGCTTGTTGTTCTAATAATCCTTGAGCCATTTGAGCTTGTCTTTCGATTAACTCAGCTGCTTTTAAGTTCACATCTCTAAGTTGTCTTTCTTGATCAACTGTTTTTTCTTTTAACATATCTAATTCTTGTTTTTGTCTTTCTGCTGAAGTTTTTAACTTTTTAGACAAGAACGATAATCCAAAAATCAAACCACCGACAAGTAATACAATTGCAATCCACCAAGGGTTTCCAGATTGATCAGGTTTAGGCAGGTTAGATGGCCTATCTGAAGCCAAATAAGGCTCAATAGCATCAGAATATGCAATAGATACATTTGCTGCATTTACCTTAGGAGAAGCAGATCTTGCAATTAACTCTTTTAATTCATCTTCAGAAATATTAGTAGGAATTGCGGATTCATCTACAGTTACGGCAATCGAGATTTCTTCGATTACACCAGGTTTTACGTATTCACTTACTTGAGTTTTAGAAACACCATACTGAGTTTCTTTAGCAACTCTTGAATAGCTTCTATTTTGTGATGAATCACTGCCGCCTGCCGGTAAGCCATTAGGCAAATAGACACTAACAGCACTTAAACCTTTGTTACTGTCTTGCGTTGAATCACCTAAACCTTCAGTGAAAGTTTGCTCAGATAGTGACGTTTTTTGTGTCGGATCATATATTATACTTGTTTTTTCTATAGGTACTTGTCTTAAGAAAGTACTAACAGTAACAACGTAATTACCTTTTCCGATAAGTCTATCTAACTGTGTAGCAACTTTGCTTTGCATATATTGATCATTTTCCTCGATTCGAGCAAGCTGATCATCAGTTGCATTTATTAAACTATGATAAACATTCCCATTTGTATCTGTTATAGAAATATTTTCAGTCATCAAACCTGTTACACTGCCTAATAATAAGTTTTCGATTGCCTTTACCTTAGAC
>JAEZOG010000204.1 GCA_023414155.1 Cyanobacteria bacterium OH_CFB_184
GTACCATAGAACAAGATACAGAAAAAAATAAACTTGAGGTACTCAAGTTCGCGAATTCACATAAATTAGGGAATGTGGACTTCATAGAAGAAAAAATAACTGGGAAAATGGATTTTAAAAACAGGGAGCTGGGAGTTCTGATCAAGAACCTAAAAGAAGGTGATGTATTAATAGTTCCAGAACTTTCAAGATTAGCAAGGTCAGTAAGTCAGATACTTGAAATTATTAATCTTTCAAAAGAGCAAGGTTTTGTTCTGTATTCGTTAAAAGAAAACTTTTGTAGCAATGATCAAAGTATAACCTCAGTTATTACTTCAACCATATTCGCTCTTGTAGCACAGCTTGAAAGAGATTTAATAAGTTTAAGGACAAAAGAAGCACTTAAATCAAGAAAAGCTAAAGGTTTACCATTAGGAAGACCAAAAGGAAAGAAAGGAAAGTCAAAGCTTGATCCATATAAAGAGTCAATAATATACCTCAATGAATTACGAGTACCAAAGATAGAAATCGCTAAAAAATTCAACACTACGGTACCTAATTTATATAACTACCTTAAAACGATTAGCCAATAAGCCCCCAGACAGCTCTGAGGGCTTTTTTATTAGGAGACATAATGCAAGATTACGTAAAAGAGTTTAATAAAAGACTTCAAAGTATAGATATTTCAAAAAGTACCATTGAAAAATTTAGTGACTATTTAAGTTTAACTGCTTATTCAATAGCTCAACCTTTTTACAAGTCAGAAGAACTTGAGGAAAAATACTTAAATGTAGCTAGGAAATACAACAAAAAAGACATAGATAAATTTGCTAAGCTATTCGCAATTACTGTTGAAGCTTTAGACAATAAAATGCACGACTTTTTAGGTCTGGTATTTTCTTCAAATGATATGGGTAGCAGTTATAAAGGTCAGTTTTTTACTCCATATCACGTAAGTAAAATGATGTCAGAGATTACAGGATACAACTTAAAAGAAGAGCTAAAGCAGAAAAACTATATAACTTTATCAGAACCTTGTTCAGGTAGTGGCGGAATGATAATAGCATTTGCTCAAACAGTAATGGAATATGGTTTTAATTATCAAAAGAAATTATATGTTGAAGCTATAGATATAGATGAAAACTGCTTCAAAATGGCATACATTCAGCTATCACTATTAGGAATACCAGCTAAAGTCATATTAGGTGATACATTAGCTCAAAAGTTTAAAGTTTCATTATATACACCAATGTTTTTCATCAATAACTGGTACGTCAAATTGCAGGAATTAAACAATGAAATTGAAACAATATCAGAGGAAGTGGAAGACTTCATTGAGGTTCCACAAAAAATAGAAATAAAAGAAAGAAAATTAGAAGATGTCATAGATGCAGTTCAATTAGGTGAAAGGATTCAGTTAAAGCTGTTCTAATGAAAAAAGAAGAGATCAGGATTAATACAAACAGTTTCGAGATAAACAAGTTAATCACAACAACTAAATTTTTCAGTCAAATCGAGCTTATGCTTTCAAGTAGGCTCGTTTTAAGATGTATAACTGATTATTGGAATTACAAGAAAGGTTATTCGTATCCTACACAAAAAACAATAGCAGAATGTACTGGATTAAGTGAAGTATCAGTCGGACAAGCTGTCAAAGAATTAGAGCTGAAACAAATAATCAAAAAAGACAAAGTTAACAAGCGAATTTATTATCGATATACCATAAGCTTCTTTGGGTATCTTGGACTCATGCCCAAAGTAACTTTAGGCGATACCATAAGTAGCTTAGGTAATATACCCCAAGCAGCTTTGGATAAAAATATATTAAAAGAAAAAGAAAATACTTCTTTGTTAAATTCTTCTTCTGATGTTGAATTTACCGAACAAGAACGAATAAAAATGACAATAAAAGCTTTTGAAAATAATCCTGCTTTTAAAAAATATGTTGATGATATGAAAGAAAAACTTGATAGACTAGCTGAAATGTAACAATAGCTTAATAAAATAGGTATGAAATTTTTTATTGATGCGTGTTGACTGAGTTTCGCATGGATTTTTTTGTATTTACTCAGGTTGACTGAAATTATGCCTAAAAACCAGTCAGGAGTTGATTTTTAGGCTTTTATTTTGAATAATAAATATACAACATAAAAGCAGTTGGAGATAAAAATTGTCAGTATACCAAAGTAAAAGTGGCAGATGGTATTATAAATTTGTTATAAGAGGTAAACAGTTCCACAAAGCAATACCAGAAGCAACGAGTAAGAGAGATGCGGAAAAAGCTGAAATTCGTATTAAATCAGAGCTTCTTCAAGGAAAGTTTGATTTTGTAGAAAATAAAGGTGCTAAACCTTTTAGTGTTATATCTGAATTATTCAAAGAATACGCTAAAAATAACCGCAGAGGTTGGCGTAATGATTTTGCTATGGTAAAAAACTTGGAGATATATTTTAATCCTTTTCAGATTAAAGACATAACTCCAAGTAGAATAGAAGCTTATCGTAAAAACAGGAACAAATTAGACAAGGTAAAGCCAGCAACAATTAATAGAGAAGTTGGTATAATGAGAAGGATGTTTGCATTGGCTATCAAAGAAGGACTTACGGATTATAATCCTTGTTTAGCTGCAAATATTAAACCGTTAACGGTTGATAATATAAAAGAGCGTTTTTTGACCACAAAAGAAGAAAAACTATTACTTGGAGAGTGTGTAGGGGAAAATGCTTATATAAAGCCCATGGTTATTTGTTCTTTAAGAACAGGAATGCGGGTTGGAGAGATTTTGAGTTTAAAATGGCAGGATAACATTGATTTTAAGAATGCTTGCATCAACCTATTAAAAACTAAGAATAATAAGGTACGTAAAATCCCTATAAGTAAAGAACTATCCAGTATTCTTGAAGATCTTTATAAAAATAAAACTTCTGAATTTGTTTTTACAAATCCTAAAACAGGAACAGGTTATTATGGTCTTAAAAAAGCATTTGCGAGAGTATGCAAAGACGCAAACATAAAAGACTTTACTTTTCACGCTTTACGTCATACAGCCGCAACTAGAATGGTAGCAGCAGGTGTTGATTTAGTAGTTGTAAAAGAAATACTTGGGCACGCTGATCTAAAAACAACACAGAGATACGCACATCCAGTCCCAGAAAGAAAATTGAAAGCAATAGAAGCTCTTGAGAATTACTCAGATTGATATAGTTTTACTGAGCTTCCAAAACCGTAAGGTCGTCGAGAAATAGTCGAAGCGAAAAAATAAGAATTAAAAAATTAAACCCTAAATACTATAAAAGAGCCACCAATAGTGACTCTTTTATGGAGCGGGAGACGAGGCTCGAACT
>JAEZOG010000125.1 GCA_023414155.1 Cyanobacteria bacterium OH_CFB_184
TTGAGTTTGTTTAAAATATCGTCTGTAAAATGAAGCCCTGCAGTAGGAGCTGCGACTGAACCTTCCTTTTGAGCAAATACTGTCTGATATCTTTCATAGTCAAGGTTTTTAAAATCATTCTCGCTCATTTTTCTTTCTATGTATGGTGGAAGCGGTATTCTCCCTACATTAGAAAGTATCTCATATATGTTGCCTTGATAAAGTAATTCAATTTTCCACTTATCATCAAGTTTCTCGATGATTTTTATGGAAAGTTCATTTGATATATTTATTACCATTCCTTCTTTTACTCTTTTAGAAGGTTTTATCAAAGAAATCCATATTTTAGGCTCTACTTCTCTTATTAAAAAGAATTCAATAAGCGCGCCTGTATCTTTTTTTCCATATATTCTGGCTGGAATGACTTTAGTATTGTTTAAAACCAAAAAATCATTTTCATCAAGATGTTCTACAATATTATAGAAAAAATTATCTGAAATAGTTTTTCGAACTTTATCAAGTACCATCATTTTAGAGAGTTCTCTTTTTTGTGATGGTACTTGAGCTATAAGTTCTTTTGGTAAATCGTAATCAAAATCTTTAACAAGCATTTTAGGTACTACATTAAGCCTCGTTAGTATTTTCAGCAGTGTTTTCTATTACTAATGTACCTTTTCGTTTTTTATTTTCTTCAAGGTCAAGCTGTTTGTTTATAACAACAGTTTGTATTATTTGAATAATGTTACTTACTACAAGGTATAAAAGAACCCCGGCAGGAATCGGTATAAAGATGAATGTTGCAGTAAGCATTATCGGCATCATTGCACCCATCGTTTTTTGCATAGATTCTTGTGTCGGATCCATTTGAACATTTTTATTTGCAGCCATCATAACTTTTTGTGAAAGGAACATTGTTGCACCGAATATGACAACTAGCATTAGTACATCAAAATTGAATTGGTTTGCTACTGGTTCTGTTGGAACAGATGCCATTAATATATCGCCTTCACGTGTGAATTTGATTTTTTCAACTTCTCTTGTATTTCTATCAACAATGTCAGCTTCTGCGCTAGTAACTTTTTTAAGTTGTGTAAATGTTAAATCGATGTCATCAAGTTTAATTTTGAAATCTACATTATTACCGGGAGTTACTTCTCCTTGAACTTTAAGAGCATCTTTAGTATTTAAAAGTTTAACATTGTCATTTTTCTCATCGCCAATAGTAACTGTTATGTGTTTTGGGATAGAGAAAGTATCGTTTTTGCCAACATTAAAAGTACCATCAAATGGTTTTCCTGCTTGCCCTTTTAAAGTTGCATCAAGTCTGTTGATAAATAAGAAATCAGCATCGCCAGCCATTTGTATGAATTGTGGACTCATCAATGCAGAATATAAAAGAATAAATACAGGCATTTGTACTAATAATGGGAAGCATCCTGCCATTGGATTAAACTTGTGTTCTTTGTAGAACTCCATCATTTTTCTTTGCATAGTTTGAGGATCGCTTTTATATCTGTCTTGAATCATCTTCATTTTAGGCTGTAAACGTTGCATTTCTTTCATCGATCTTTGTTGAGAAACGTTTAATGGCCATAAAATTAATCTGATAGCAATTGTTAATAATATAATTCCCAATCCGTAGCTGCCTGCTATATTGCTTAAGAATTTTAAAGCGTCTATTGTTAGTGTTGTAAAATCCAAAGTTTTATCCTCTCGTTTGTCTCGTTTCGTGTTTATTGGTTTTATAGTATTTTAGTCTATTATTTTTAAATAATCTATTTTTCTTATGTTTTTTCCAAAATAGGGTCTGCGACGGTGGCAGGTTCTGTTTGAACAGCAACTCCGTGAGCTGTTTTTCCCCAATCCATAGATTTTTCACCAAGAATAATCTTAAATACTATATATACAACTATAGGAAACCAAAGTATCACAAGATAAGCACAAGTTTCTATAGATTGTTTTATGTTTTGAAGCGGTTTTATTTTATTGTATTTTTTCAAGCTGTATAACAGTCCTGAAATGAAGAAAGCGCACATCATTACTGCCAATGTGAAAGATGATAAAATTTGATTTCCGTCACCTTTTACAAATCTGAGCAATTGAAAAGCGATTTCTGACATTAACCAGAATGGTAATATGAATTCTGAAATATAAGCTGTCATATCTAGTCTTACACGTTTTGAAATTTCTTTTGAACTGATGACTTCTGTGAAGTGTTCAAGATATCTTCTGATACTGCCTTCAATCCATCTTCTTCTTTGTCTTACAAGCGGGAAATACTCAAGAACGCCTTCTTCGTATACGCACACTTCAGGACAAAAACGAACGTCCCAACCTTTTATGTGCAGCCTTGTTGACATATCAAGATCGTCAGTGATTGTATAATTATTCCAGCCGTTGATGTCATTTAAGGCAGTTCTTTTTATCAATTCGCCGTTTCCTCTTAATTCAACAGCACCTTTAACAGCGTCTCTTCCTACTTGGAAGTGAGTGTCTAGAGCCATTTCATTATCCTGGCATCTTGTTAAGAAGTTATATTCTCTGTTTATTATGACTTTTCTTGCTTGAACAGCTCCAACATCTTCCGGTTCTAAAGCTGGAATAAGATTTCTCAAGAAATCAGGCTTAACTCTTGCATCAGCGTCAAATACTAAGATTGCTTCACCTTGAGCAAGCGCCATCGCTTCATTTAATACAGCTGATTTACCGGGAAACGCATCTTTTGATCTAATTAATGTTTTAACATTAGTATATTTTTTAGATATTTCTGTGATTATTTCAGCAGTTTTATCATCACTTCTGTCATCTATTATGATAAGCTCATATCCTTCATAATCAATTGCCAAAAGGTTTTCTACTGTTTTTTCGATTACGGTTTCTTCATTATGAGCAGGAACCATTATTGAAACAAAAGGTTTGTAACTTTCATTAATTACTGGTGGATGTTTTTTCAACTTACGTTTTTGATACTTAGTTGCAGCAATAGAATACAAACCATAAGTAACCATAGTCGCACATAAAATCAAAAAACCTCTTAC
>JAEZOG010000294.1 GCA_023414155.1 Cyanobacteria bacterium OH_CFB_184
GAAAAAGCAATAAAAGTCATTATGCTTGCGCAAGAAGAAGCAAGAAGACTTGGCCATAATTTCGTAGGAACAGAACAGGTTTTGCTTGGTCTTATCGGTGAAGGCACGGGCGTTGCAGCAAAAACGCTTAAGTCTATGGGAGTAACGCTCAAAGATGCAAGAGCAGAAGTCGAAAAAATCATCGGCAGAGGCTCAGGCTTTGTTGCTGTTGAAATCCCATTTACGCCAAGAGCAAAAAGAGTTCTTGAACTATCTTGGGATGAAGCAAGACAACTAGGACATAACTATATAGGAACAGAACATCTTCTTTTAGGTCTAATAAGAGAAGGTGAAGGAGTCGCAGCAAGAGTTCTTGAAAACCTTGGTGTCGACTTAAATAAAGTAAGAAGTAATGTTGTAAAAATGCTTGGTGAAACTAAACCGGCACAAACATCAACTTCTTCTTCAAGTTCTTCAGGCGGAAAAACAAAAACTCCAAGCCTGGATGAATTTGGTACAGACTTAACCCTTGCAGCTCAAGAACAACGTTTAGATCCAGTTGTTGGTAGAGAAAAAGAAATCGAACGTGTAATTCAGATTTTGGCAAGAAGAACAAAAAATAACCCTGTATTAATCGGGGAACCTGGTGTAGGTAAAACAGCTGTCGCAGAAGGTTTGGCTATAAGAATCGTAAATTCTGAGGTCCCTGACCTTTTAGAAGGCAAAAAAGTAATTCAGTTAGATATGGGGTTACTTGTTGCCGGAACAAAATACAGAGGTGAATTTGAAGAACGTTTGAAAAAAATAATGGACGAAATTCGTCAAGCCGGAAACGTAATCCTTATAATCGATGAAATGCACACATTGATTGGTGCTGGTGCTGCAGAAGGCGCAATAGATGCTGCTAACATTCTAAAGCCGGCGTTATCAAGAGGAGAAATCCAAGTTATCGGTGCAACAACATTAGATGAATACAGAAAACACGTTGAAAAAGACTCTGCTCTTGAAAGAAGATTCCAACCAATCATAATTGAAGAACCTTCTGTTGATGACACAATCGAGATCATTAAGGGTCTAAGACCAAAATATGAAGAACATCACAAGTTAAAAATTTCTGATGACGCTATCGTTTCTGCTACAGAACTTTCATACAAATACATAACTGACAGATTCTTACCTGATAAAGCTATCGACATCATCGATGAAGCCAGCTCAAAAGTAAGAATACAAACAAGTGCGCTTCCTCCAGAAGGAAAAGAACTTGAAAAAGACCTAAAAGTTGTTATAAAAGAAAAAGAAGATGCTATCAGAAACCAAGAGTTTGAACACGCTTCAAACTTAAGAGATGAAGAAGCTGAACTTAAAGAAAAAATTCGCGAATTATCTCAAAAATGGAGAGATGAAAATGATGCTAATAAGCCTGTTGTTACATCTGAAAACGTAGCACAAGTAGTAAGTATCATGACAGGCATTCCGACAACAAAAATCACAGAAGGCGAAGGTCAAAGATTACTTAAACTTGAAGAAACACTTCACGACAGAGTAATCGGTCAAGATCAAGCTGTTGTTGCTATTTCAAAAGCAATAAGACGTGCAAGAGTCGGATTAAAAAGTCCAAACAGACCAATCGGTAGCTTTATTTTCTCAGGTCCTACAGGTGTTGGTAAAACCGAACTTGCAAAAGCCTTAGCGGAAGCAGTTTTTGGCTCTGAAGATAATATGGTTCGTGTTGATATGTCAGAATTTATGGAAAAACATTCAACATCAAAATTAATCGGTTCACCTCCGGGATACGTAGGATACGATGATGGCGGACACTTAACAGAGATAATAAGAAAGAAACCATATTCTGTAATCTTATTTGACGAAATAGAAAAAGCTCACCCTGACGTATTTAACATAATGCTTCAAATACTTGATGACGGTAGATTAACAGATTCTAAAGGCAGACACATCAACTTTAAAAACACTATCATCATTATGACAAGTAACGTCGGTGCAAGTATGATTACAACTTCTTCAAAACTTGGTTTTACTGTCGCTGATGATATGGCTAAAGACAAATACGAAAAATTAAAAGACACTGTAATGGAAGAAATGAAAAAATCATTCCGTCCAGAGTTCTTGAACAGAATAGATGATATTATTGTATTTGCTCACTTAAGCAAGCCTGAAATAAGAGAAATCGTTGACTTAATGTTCAATGACTTGTTTAAACGTCTTGAAGCTCAAAACTTACAAATCGAAGTTACTGATGAAGTTAAAGATTATCTTGCTGAAGATGGATACTCAGAAGCATACGGTGCTAGACCACTTAGATGACTTATTCAGAAGAAAATTGAAGACGGCTTAGCTGAAGAAATCCTTGCAGGACAATACTCTGCAGGTCAAAAAATCATCCTCAAACTTGAAGACAAAAAGATAATTTTCGTAAGTGAAGATGCGAAAAAAGAAGAAAAAAAAGAAAACAACGAAGCTACAGAATCTTCAAAATAAATACACAATATAAAAAACAAAAAAGTAATCAAGAGACAATATGCACAACTGCGTTTCAAGATTACTTTTTGTTTAGAAATAAAAATTATGCTGCTCAGGAATTTTATTAAAATAAAAACATTACTCTCTAAAAATAAATCTAAAGATGGGATTCAAACTAATAAAAAAGAAAAATCCGTACTTAAATTCTTTGCTGTCCATCTTGTGGAACACTGTAACTTAAACTGCAAAGGTTGTGACCATTTTTCGCCACTGGCAGAACCGAGATTTGCAGACATAAATGTTTTTTATAATGATTTCAAAAGAATGTCGGAATTATTTTCATCAGTAAAATTAATTGGTCTTATGGGGGGAGAACCGCTACTACACCCAAATATTCCAATATTCTTAGAAACAGCCCGAAAGGTTTTTCCGACAAGTTGTCTTGCAATTTATACAAATGGAATTTTGCTAGAAAAACAAAATGAAAATTTCTGGAAAGCCTGTAAAGATAATAAAATCGTTATCAACATAACGAAATATCCTCTTGATATAGATTATGAAAAAATGAATAAATTAGGACAGAAAAACAAAGTTGAAGTTGTCTTCTCAAATGGGACGAACATCACTAACGAAACATTGCATAAACATCCACTAGATATTAACGCTCAGCAATGTATAAAAAATTCTTTTGAAAATTGTCACAACAAAAAACAAGGTTGCCACTTCCTAAAAGAAGGACGTTTTTATCCTTGTACAATAGCTCCTAATGCTAATTATTTCAGAGATTTTTTCAACAAAGACATAGTAATAGACAAAAATGACAGCATAGATATTTATAAAGCAGATAATGCAAAAGAGATTCTAGACTTTATTTCAAAACCAATCCCTTTCTGCAAATATTGCAATATTCAAAAAAGAGAAATTGGAATTACTTGGGACCGTTCTAAAAAAGACA
>JAEZOG010000096.1 GCA_023414155.1 Cyanobacteria bacterium OH_CFB_184
GCTTATATTGATCAATAACAGAACCTGCCATTGAGACATTACTAGTAATATAAACTTCGTTTTTGTTGGAAAAATTTTCCGAAAAAGCAAGTTCAAATTCAGTTAAAATCTCTTCCACCCTGTTTTTATAATCAGTAGCAACAATGACCTTGTAACCTTTAGATTGTTTATCAAAAATGTAGGAAATGATTTCTTCGATTTTTGAAGAAAAACTCGGTATTAAATTTGTCTGAAACTCAACTAAATATTCTGCTTCATCGTTAATGAAATTATCGAAAAACACTTTGTTTTTTGAAGCAATCTGAGACAAAAATTCATTGTAAGAAACATGGTTTAATTTGTCTAAAGACAGATTTAACAAGCTTTTTAAGTTCTCTTCGTAGTGTTTTGTAGCATTTAAATCAATCTGCTCAAACTTTTGTTTTATCTGGGCATACTCATCAAATACAACAACGTAATCATCAGATAAAAATTCGATTATACTTTTTAAATCTTCATTGAAATATGAGTCAAAATACTCAATCCCTTCAAAATATCCTTCTTCATCGATTGAAGATATAATCTGTTGATATTTTTCTTCAATCAAAATTTTTTGCTCATCGTTTAAATCTTTTGAAAACTCGCTGTATGTTTTTGAAAGTTTCTTTTTAAAAGCAGAAATAGAACCTTCATCCAATTTAAACTTATACAACGGGAATATCTTAATTTCATTGGTTTTTTGAATACTTCTTTGCGTCTTGTTATTAAAATACCTGATGTCTACAACCGTATCACCCCAAAGCTCTATCCTGACAGGATTCTCTTCCATAGAATAGACATCGATTATGTCACCTCTGACACTAAACTCACCGACATCAACAACCATAGTAGTTTTTTTATAGCCCAAATCAACCAGTTTTTTTGAAAAATCAGCAACGTCAATATCATCATCTACTTTTAAATCGACAGAATTCTTTTCTAAAAAGTCTAAACCCGCAAATTTCTCAATAAGTGACTTAACTGGAGCAATCACTAAACTTTCAGATTCAAGAGAAGAAATAACTTCAAGCTGCTTTTGATATTTATAAAGGTTTTGAGGATTACCATCATATATAGAACCCTCTTGATAAGGGAAAATGACAGCATCGACATCTAAAAAATGCTTTAAATCATTTTGAAACTTGATTGAAACCTGCTCTGAATCAGTAATGAACAATACTTTTTTATTTAGAGTTTTTACAAATTGAGCTAATAAAATTACTTTTAAAGAATTAGTTAAACCTGAAACCGCAAATGATTTAGACAGCTTAAAATAGCGCTTTACAGCGTCGAATTTGTCAGAATTTAAACTATTCAAATAATCTATCATTGCTTCATTTTAACCACTATAAAAGTATTTATCAATTATCTGTATGAATTTTTAATTTAAGATTGTTTAAAACTTGATTATTTCTATCAAAAAATGTTTAATATGTATAGTAATCTATGTGAGAAGGAGATGTATAATGAAAAAGATATTAAATTTAGCTCTTTTAATAGGAATTTGCGGATGTAGCGCAAATATAGCAATGGCAGACGGCATGATCTTTGATCCTGTTGATTTTCCTGCACCGCCTAAAGTAGAAAAAACAGCTATGCCTAAAGCTTCTACGCCAGCAACTACAGCTGCAACTAATGCTGTATCACAAGGCAATGACAACTTTCAAAACGCACTGTTCCAATTAGACACAGCTCAAGTTGAAATAAGAAATAACTTGCTTGAATACAAGTCAAAATATACTGATGTCGACAATCAATATAAATTAATCAAAAATGAACGTAAAATGCTTAATAAACAAGTAAAAGAAATCGAAAGAAGAATCAAAGATATCGACAAAACAAAAGAAAGAATCAGAAAAAACATAAATTAATTTTTTGAACTATAAAAAAAGCCAGACCATTAGGTTTGGCTTTTTAAATTAGCATCTTTTTTAACTCTTCTACGTCTTTGACATTCATCTGGTGAAGAAAATCTTTTATATTAGAGAGTTCTTCATCTATTTGAATATACAATGGATTTTGTTTTATTTTCGCAAGTTCTATTGTCTTGTTAAATGTTATTTTGAATTGATTTTCATCTAACTGTTCTAAATCAATCACGCCTAGCTCAGAGAAAAGCTCCAGTGACATATCTATTGCAGAATTAGTTGTATTCGTTACTTTAGAAAACTCATCTAAAATAACAAGTCCGTTTTTATTTTTATCGCAATATTTCAACATGCCGGAAACAAGCTTGATAAAGTCATCTGTAGAAGGAACGCTTGAATCAAAATTCATAAGATGAATTGTATCTGCGTTTGTTGTTTTAATTATTTTATCTAGCAGATCCTTGCTGGAAGGGCAATCAAAAAGCATAATATGATCAGACTGTTCAGGAATTGAAAGCCTGTTAAATATCTTATCTTTTATAGTCGGATATTGAGCTAAAGTATCTTCAGTTTTTTTACTTTCTATAAAAAGCGCTATTTTTTTCTTAGAGGTAGAGATATAATCCATTACCTGCAGCAAGATATTATTTTTCTTTCTGTGATCAAGAATATTAACTTGTTTAGAATCGCTCTGAATATATTCACTTTTAATATCTTTAATATCAAGCTGAATAACGGTATTACCGTTAAAATGATTGAATTTTGGATAGAAAGCTAGATCCAATTTTGAATTAATCGGCAAATTAAAATCGGGGCAATTCCACTTAACACCCTCAAAAACCTGATTGTTATCAGAACTAACATATAATTTAAGATGGTTAGCATTTTGCCCCATCATCTTGTACTGCGAAAGTTTCAAGTCATTTAAAATAAAGACAGGAGAATGATTTTTCGCTCCAAACGGCTGGAGTTTATCGATTTCATTTATTAAAGAATGATTAATCTGCGCAGCATCCAATACCAAATCAACATCTAAAGACGGAGTCAGATCAATATCTTGTGAAAGCTCTAAAATCGTAGCGCTAAGAAGATTTTTGAATGATTCAAACGAGACAGTTTTTTCATCAAAACTAAAGCCTGCAGCCATTGAGTGCCCGCCAAAACCCAAGAACAAATCTGAATGAACCGACAGAACTTCAAAAACATTAATCCCTTTAATACTTCTACAAGAACACCTGATTGTTGTGGACTCGGGAGAATCTTTTGTCATCATAAACACGGGTCTATTGTACTTTTCAATCAATTTAGAAGCTACAATCCCAATTATACCTATGTGCCATTCCTCGTTGAACAACACTATGCAGCTTTTATGGTCAGAACTGGATTTTTCGATCATCGAAACAGCTTCTGTAAAGGTTTCATCGCACAAAGCCTGTCTTTCAGAATTTAATTCATTTAAGTATTCAGCACTTTCTTTGACCTCTTCAATATCATCAGATATTAATACAGTAAGGGCTTTTTGCGCAGAATCTAACCTTCCTGCCGCATTTAGCCTCGGAGCAACCGAAAAAGCTATTGTTTCAGAGGTAGCAGATTCAATCTTTTCATTACCTGCTGATTTTAAAAGTGTATCTATTCCAAGATGAGAACCTTTTTGAATAAGATTAAGCCCCATTTGAACAAATGTTCTATTTTCTCCAAGAAGCGGCACTATATCAGCGATTGTACCGACTGCAACCAATGGAAGTAGCTGATTGACGAATTCTTGCTTAGAATACATCTCCAATAGCGCGCAAGACAGCTTGAAAGCAACACCCACACCTGCCAGATAATTCAAGCTTTCGATTTCATCAACAGATAAGTCCTCTATCAAAGCATTTTTAGCCTTAGGATTAATAATCGCAAAAGCCGGAGGCAATACATCAGGAGCTTCGTGGTGATCTGTAATAATCACATCAACACCAAAACCTTTTGCAAAACTGACTTCTGCAACATCACTAACAGCACAATCAACTGTAATTATAAGTTTAGCCTTATTCTTAGAAATAATCTTTACTAATGCTTTTGTGTTTAAACCGTGGCTTTCAGTTTCTCTATCGGGAATATAAAAGCTTACATTTGCGCCTATTTCTTTCAATGTTTTATACAAAACAGAGGTAGATGTAATCCCGTCAGCGTCAAAGTCGCCATAGATAGTGATATTTTCACCTTTATCTATTGACTGTTTTATTCTTTCTACCGATTTTTTCATATCAGCAAATGACTCTGGAGCAGTAATAGGCATCTTTAATGGATTTAAAAAATTCCTAATTTTAATAGGGGTGTTAATGCCCCTATTAATCAATATATTTGCCAGTATTTCGCTTCCTGCTTCAGCTATTATTTCTTGCGAAATAGTATTTTTTTCTTTTATTTTCCAGATTT
>JAEZOG010000115.1 GCA_023414155.1 Cyanobacteria bacterium OH_CFB_184
AGTCTACAGAGTGTATTAAATCAAACTTACCGACTGCAAGCTTAACCTTATTTGATTGAAGATGTCCTATTAAATGGAATTTACTGTTTTTAAGAACTTCAACAGGAAGTTTGTCCATTTTTTCGAGCGCATCTTGAACTCTGTTTTCCCCAAACTCTCTGATACCCAAATTGTAGTATTCAACAAGTTTTGTTTCATCAAAGTATTTAGTAACTGCTACTATTCTTGAATTATAAGGTGCGATTTGTGTTTTTATGCGCTCCAAGTTTTCTTTAATTTTGTTCATATGGTGAACTAAATCCCCCTACAACATGCGCCTCTCGAACACTTAAATAATTATATACAAAGATTGTATATAGTACAACAAAATGTATATACAACAAATGGATGAATATTTTCATAAAGCGAAAAGCCCATGACTACATGGTTTTTGCATGTTTTTTAGCAGCTTTACAAAACTTAATCATGCCTACAAATGCTTGCACATTGTAACATCTGAGGAGATAAAAAATACAAAATTACATAAAATTATCAAAAAATATGATCGATAATTTTGTCTGCTTCTTTTGTTGTCATGGGTCCATCTTCTCGAATTATTCTTGAATAGTTATCGAGCTTACCTAAAAGATCCCAGACCTCATTAGAACGCTGATACTCAGGAACCTTCCAAGAAACGGCCCTTTTTACAACTTCTGCAGCATTGAATCCATAGCCATTTTTAAGTTGACCATTAAGGAATTCTTCCCATTTAGTCGGTATTCTCATCAGCCAATTTTTACTTGCATCTTCATATCCGTTGAGTTTTTCACCCATCCCAAACATATCGTTTCCGCCAAGTAATACGTTTTTACTTCCTTTACCGTTGCTAGGACCTTTCATTAATCCAGCGAACCAGTCTGTTACTCTATTTGTGTCTCCTTTTGTAAAAGACAAGATAGAGTCTGTATCATGGGTTGTTGCAGCAGCCCATGTAGCAGCTATTTGCTGATCAGCAAAGCCTCCATGAGCAGTAATAATGATTTCAGGAATAGGAAACCCTTCGCTATTTAGCTGCATCAACTGACCTTTTACATCACAAGAACCATGGGTGTTTTCAATAGAGTTTAACGAAAGATCTTTTCCATAGCGTCTTGCTGAAGCATTGAAACGATCTAGAACATCTCTACTGTGATCACCATCCCAAACGTGTTTTCTGTCGCCTGTGTATACAACAGAGCGCTTATATTCCCAGCCCGCATCGGCTCTGAGTCCATCGTATAAATCATTCATTCTATCGAATCTTTTTTCAATGATTTCTGCATTTTTCCACAACGGACCGCCCCAGTATTGAATACTTCCATCACCGTTTCTTGCGCCGATAAACTTATCTTGCTCAAAGTCATTCATATGCGCCCATTGATCGCGAGGCGAAAACGAAATAGGGCAATCACCAAGCACTCTTATGCCTGATTCATTTAACTCTTTTTTTGTCTGAAAATGCTGTTTTTCTGTCACAAACTGTTTGAATTTGTACAAATCAATTACTTCAGATTGTTTTTGAGATACTTCTTTAATTCTTTCACTGGCTTGTTTTGTCCCAACCATGCTTCCGAAAATATTTTTATCCAGGTTATTATGCCAGTTTGGCCAGTAATCATTGACATACTTGCCATCAGTATTTTCTACAGAAAAAGCTTGGTAAAGAGCATCTTTATCCAGCCATTTATTTCCGTTATTTTTGCAGAAATTATTGTATTCATTTTTTAATGGATGTTTTTTGCCGAGTTTTTTAAATCCTTGAAAGGCTTCTTCTAAAACATCATCAAAAAAATTATCCATATTATCTTTGTTAACAAGATTTATATTTTTCTTATCAAAATCGTTGTTATCAAAGAGTTTTTGAAGCTTTTTACTTGTTTTATCGAGGATATTGCCAAAAGCATCCTCTGTAAGCTGCATCAAGTCGATATTGCGTGGATTCAAAGAAAAAGATGAACCGCTATAAGGAGACAGTGTACATCCGGGAATTATTCCGTGAGGCCCTAGCTGAACCGCGTCTATACCTGTAGATTTATGCAAATGCTTGAGCATTTCAATTGATTTTTTAGCATTAATAGTCCCCATGCCTGGATTTTTGCCGATTTCAGACGGGCACATACTAGAGAACATAATTACTGCCATATTTTTTATTTTTAGAATATTTTTGCGAGAATAATCGATTAATGATGATAATTCATTGAGCTCTCTAGTTGATAAAGCTCTACCAAAAGAAACATTATTAGAAGGCAAGCTGTTTTTTTGCTGCAAACCTACAGGCTTTGTTTTCTTATTTAATGTTATTTTAGGATTAGTAACAGAATAACCATTAATATTTAGCATGAGACCTTTGACTTCTAGCTTATTAAAGCTTCACGACTATAAACACATAAAACACATATACTTAAACATATAAGTATGCTCAAAGAATTATTTAACCCTAAAACCGACATTTTTGCCAAAAAGTTAAATAATTGTTACAATCAAATGTAGTCATAAGTTAATTTTTAAAACAAATATGACTCTAGGCAGGTTATGAATAAACTTTCAAAACAATACTTAAATGATTTTAAAATATATCTTGAGGTTGAGAAGAACTTTTCGCAACACACACTAAAAGCCTACAATTCTGACATATTAGGTTTTCTTATATGGCTTGATAATCGTGCAATAGAAGAAGTTAATCACAAAACGATCAAAGAGTATCTTCTTTTTCTGCAAAAGTTTAATTACTCTAAAACGACAACTGCAAGAAAAATCGCATCTCTTAGAACTTTTTTCCGTTATTTATATAGAGAAAAAGTACTGGAAACAAATCCGGCATTAGGAATTCACTCACCAAAAAGAGGCAAAAATCTTCCAAAGTTCTTAACAGAACAAGAAATAGAACAAATTCTCGGAAGCATAAGGATAGAAACTCCTGCAGGCTACAGAAACAGAACTATTTTTGAATTGCTATACGCAACAGGCATGAGGGTTTCTGAACTCAGCGGGCTTAATTATGGTGATTTAAACCTGGAAAATAATGAAATCAGAGTAGTAGGAAAAGGCAACAAAGAACGTATCGTTTTAGTATCCAACAAAGCCTTAGACTTTCTCAAGACATACTTAAAAACAGCAAGATTTATGATACATAAAGAACAAATAAGCAAAGATACTAATGAAAACACGCCTGTATTTATAAACAAAACAGGATATAGACTTCAACCTCAAAGCATACGAAAAGCAATAAAAGAAGTCGTCGAGAATATAAAACTACCAAAAGACGTAACTCCTCACGTATTTAGACACAGCTTTGCAACAAAGCTGCTTGAAAAAGGAGCAGACTTAAGAATCGTTCAAGAACTATTAGGGCACAGCAGCATAAGCAACACCCAAATATACACTCACGTCTCTACAGAAAGACTAAAACAGGCATACAATAACGCTCACCCAAGAGCCATTTAACAAAAAAGGGGAAATTCATGTTTGACATAATTACAATCGGAAGTGCAACAGTAGACGCATTCGTTGAAACAAAAATCGCTAATATAGTATCAGTAAGCGCTATAGATCACAAAAGAGAATATATGGCCTATCCATATGGATCTAAAATTGAAATAGATGACTTCAGATACGAAACAGGCGGTGGCGCGGTAAATACAGCTACCAATTTTTCAAATCTGGGATTTAATACTTCTGCAATAATAAAAATTGGAGATGACATCCAGGGTGAAAACGTAATCGAAACGATGAATAGATTTAATGTTGATAAATCAAATATATTAGTTTGCCCGAATGAAAAAACAGGATTTTCTATTATATTATTGAGTTTCCAAGGAGATAGAACAGTCCTTGCCCACAGAGGTCCAAATGCCTGCATGACAGAAGCTGACTTAAATTATGAAGCAATAAAATCAGCAAAGTGGTTATATATAGCTCCATTAAACGGCGACTCTACAAAAATATTAGATAAAATAGCAAACTTTGCAGAAGACAATAACGTAAATATGGCAATAAATGTTGGGACAAGCAGTATAAAACAAGGTTCTGAATACCTCGAAAAAATATTAAAAACAGCAGAAGTTGTCATTTTAAACCTGGAAGAAGCGACAATGCTAACAGGCATAAAAGTAAGGCCTGACAACAAAAATAACAAATACTCAGCCGAAAACATCCACGAGGACATTAAAACAATATTAAATACATTAAAATCTACAAAGGCTAAAATTGTAGTTATTACAGACGGAAAAAATGGCGTGTATGCTTTTGACGGTTTAAAATATTATCAACTTTATCCTTTCCCAGCAAATACAATAAGCACACTTGGAGCAGGCGATGCTTTCGCTTCAACTTTTGTAGCAGCAATAGAAAAAACAAACTGGAACATTGAATATTCTTTAAGAATTGCTTCTGTTAATGCAGCATCAGTTGTTGAAAATTTTGGCGCACAGGACGGTTTTTTAACATTTGAACAAATTGAAGAAAAACTATCTACAAACCCAAATTACACTACATATATTTCAGAAACCTAAAAGCACAAAACACATGTAAACAAATGTAACAATATATACTTCTTGCGTAATCAGTATATACTTTTTGTTTTTATTAATATGTGTATAAAAGTGTAAGGTTTCAGATGTTTTCTATTGTAGATATGATGAATAAAGTAAACGCCAGCAATAACTACTTTACGTCGCAAAAAAACGATGCTAAAGGTCAGCAAAACCTTTTTGTTGGTGGAACAGCTAATGATGTTGTATTCAACACAACAGATGAAACTATCATTTTAACCGGTGCAGGAAACGATACAATCCGTTCAACAGGAGACAAAAACAAAATCGAATCCAACGGCGGAAACAACACTGTTATCGTAAGCGGTAACGACAACAAAGTAAATGTTAAAAACGGAAACAACAACATTTCTGCAAACGGTAACAACAACGGAATTACTACAGACAATGGAAACAATTCTATATTGTCTATAGGTAACAAAAATAAGATCGATGCAGGATCAGGAAACGATTCTATCCTTGCGATTGGAGATTACAATTTCATCTCTGGTGGCGACGGAAATAACTCTATTGTATTCAATGGAGACAACCTTGATGTATCAGTTGGAAATGGAAACAACTACATTTCTTCACTGGACTTTGCTATTGCAAATGGAGCATATTCTGAATATATCGGATACATTGACAAAAAGACAAGCACAACTACAAATAAAAATGAATTAATCAGCTCAATCGATTCTCAAAAGCTAATCAGCTCAAACAGCTCAACTGTCTATTCAAACCCAACAGGCGAGATATTAACTAAATTGCCTGCTGATGAACAAGCACTATTAGCACAAATCGATTTCAATGAAAAAGTAAATGGAAAAGCAAAATATGTTGTTGCAAAAGGTCAACAAGACGGTCAATATCACCTATACGCATTCAACGGTTCTAACTATGTAACCATAAAAGGAGCTGGTAAACTTGCGCAAGGAAACAACTATTTATATGTAAATGATAATCAACTAAACACAACAACAGGTGAAAACGTAGCAACTACAACAACAACAAAAGTAACTCAAGATTATACAACTAACCAATATGCAGACGTTACAAAAACAACTATAGCAGGCAACAAAAACGTAAACGTTACTGCAGGAAACGGCAACAACAATATTCTTATCAATGCTAGCGGTTTAACTCTAGAAACCGGCAACGGAAACAACAACATCACAGCAGTTGACGGAATCGTTGTCAACGCTCAATATGCAAACAAAAGAACAGAAGAAATTCTAAATGGAGAACAAAAAACAACAACTACAACAAACTCTAAAACAAGCAACTTTACAATAACTACAGCAACTGGCGGCTATTCAACAGGTTCACCATTAATAATAGACTTCAACCAAGACGGAAAAGTTTCTGCTCAGCACGGACTAGGAGTTGATATCGATCTTAATGGAACAGCAGATGGAGCTGCAATCGGTGGTGACAAAATGTTAGCGATGACAGACATAAACAACAACGGCAAAATAGATGGACAAGAAGTCTTCGGTGACAGAACAGTAGATCCTTTCACAGGCAAGGCACTAAATGCTGCTAACGGTTTTGAAGCATTAAGAATGGTGGCTGAATCTGCTCAAGCAGCAACAGGAATCAAATGTATCGACGAAAAAGGATTAGTTGACTTAAAAGCACTTAACACAGCTCTTCAATCAAAAGGAATCAAACTTGGATTCATATCTGACAACAACACAAAAGAAGTTGAAGACCTATCAAAAGTAGCTTACATAAATACAAAAGAC
>JAEZOG010000160.1 GCA_023414155.1 Cyanobacteria bacterium OH_CFB_184
TTTAATCTCACCAACCATAACGCTAGCGATGCTTCTGAGATTCCTTTAAATAAGTCAACCACGTCAAGATTTAAAACTTCTCTGTTTGTTGAGGTCGGCAAATTTTGTCTAAATGTTGTAGAAGTAAGGAAAAACGCATTGAGCTCCGGGTAATCTTGTTTTATTTGAGAATAAATTGCATCTGTACAGAAATTAGCCAAATCATTGTTTGCATATCTTATATTATCAATCGTTAAGTAAGACCTATTTTTTGGATCATCGATTTTTGTTAATGGAACCAAATCATTTTTGAAAATATTATTAAAATATCTTTGCATCGAGTTTTGAGTATTTTTTTTTGACAAGTTTGTATAATATGGCACAGATTTCACTGACAAATGTCCGTTGTCATCAAAGTGCATTTTAACTGCTTCTAACTTTTGAGCATTTTGAGAAAGAGATATTATTCTTGTGTTTAAGCCATTTGGATTTGTGACGTAAGAAATTTTATCTTGATGATCGTGCGCGTTTAAAATCAGATCAATATTACCTATTTTTTTAGAAATAGTTTTGGCAACAGGCTCGCCTGAATGATTCATCATTAGAACTGCTGAAGTCGGATTTTCTTCTTTAAATTTAGAAATTATTGTATTTAATATTTCAGCTGTTTCTTCTGTATCTTGATCTTTAAGATCCGCATCTTTCGTATTCGTAGTCCCTTTTATATTAAGGTTTGAGATGTCTTCTTTTACTAAGTAATCAATATTTATAGGCAAAATTCCAACTACTAGGACTTTATGTTTTAGATCAGGATCTTTATCATCTTGAACTTCAAGAACAGTACATTCTTTTATTCTTGATTTTTGCTCAGGAGTAAGAGATTGTATCAAATTCGAGTTTTTCAAATCTGCATTTGAAATAACTGTCTCCATCGGGATATCTTTAATTTTATTTATCAAAAGCTCATCTCCGCCATCTAAGCAGTGATTTCCCGGTGTATAAATGGTTTTTAAATCAGGAACGAATCGCTTTATGTTACGAATAAATGCTTTTAAAAATGCCGCTTGATAATCCCCGCTTGTTCTGCCCTTACAAGCTATATAGCCTGTTGTTGTTGGATTAATAAACCAATCTCCAACAATAGCCATTACATTTAGTGTGGATTTTTCTTCTTTCTTCTCAAAAATATCTGTTTGATTATCATAAAAATTTTGATACAAAGCTGGAATACTTTTCAATTCTCCATGAGTATCACTAAAAGCCATTATATTTATATTGGCTTGTTTGAAGCTTACCTGTTTATGAAATTGTGGAGACACTCGATTAATCATAAAATTCAAACACATTATTGCTACATAATAATATAGTCGATAAAGAATAAAAATTGCTTATATTTATTACATTTTTACAAAACATTACCAAAACATATATGCTTTAATGCGCAAAATTGTAACCTATTATTAACTTATGGTAAACACATAAGTGTTATGATACAATTCCAGCAAGACATCAAGGGAGTATATAAATGAAAAAGGCACTGTTATCAATAGTTTTACTGTCTATCCTCGCACTACCATCTTATGCAGGGATATCTTCGCTTCAAACAGGATCATATTTCAGCAGTGAAAATGAAGATAGCTATACAATGGACACTATCTGGCAAAAAAATGGGAAGTTTGAAGAAAAAGTAATAACCATCGGGGCAAAATTGCTTAACGATAATGAAATAAATAAAAGAATACCATTTATGGTCGAAAGAACAAAAACAATAAATGCTTCTTCTTTCACATTTACCAAGACTGTAGTTGTTTACAAAGGAATTTTTCCTTATATAGACAACGATGATGAGTTAGCTTTCATAATTGCTCATGAAATCTCTCACTCTTTAGATGCTTATGGTGGGCTTCCTGCTTGGATAGCATACACCTTCAACTCAAAGCATTATGAGTACAAATCTGATCTTATGGCAATTGATATGATGGTAAAATCAGGTTATAACCCGGTTGCAGCTATTACTTGCGCAAATAAATTCTTCCCTGAATCTCACTGGGACATAGGATTATTTACTTCTCACCCAAAAACTTCAAAAAGATTGCTTGCAGTATACAAATATGTAAGTGTTAAATATCCTTGGGCTTTAAACACGCAAATGGCTTCAAATATCCATTTTGTAAACTTTAAAAGAGCTATGGATCGTGACATAAAACAATTTGAACAAAAGAAATTAGAAAAAGAATTAAAAAGGCAACAAAAATCTAATGCAAATCAAAAACTTTAAACTGGGTATAGTTATATTAACTCTTTTGCTTCAACCTTTAGTCGCATTTTCTCATATTGAAGTCGAAGTCAAGCCGGAGGCAAAATTATCGACCTCAAATAACAGCATAGAAGAAGGTAATCTTGTATTTTTTAAAGTTACAAAAGATGTCTTTGACAAAGATAAACTCCTAATAAAAAAAGATACAAAAGTAACAGGAATAGTAACCTACGTTGAACCAAATGGATTATACGGACAACCTGCAAAAGTAACAATAGAACAGATTAATACAAATGATGCTTCAAATAAAAAAATCAGATTGTCAGGCTCTATCTACAAGCAGGGAAAATCACACGAAACAGTACTGGATCTAATCCCTA
>JAEZOG010000180.1 GCA_023414155.1 Cyanobacteria bacterium OH_CFB_184
GCCATGACGGGTTTACCGGAAGTTCTAATCATATAACTGTCGACAAATTTTCCTTCAGTATTAACTAAAGCCAGTTTTGTTGTTACTGAACCTACATCTATCCCCAAATAAACTTCTAGTGGCATATTCCCAATCCTCTTGTTTCTCTATATTATAATAATACTAGAAATCAAAAGCATTTTAAAGTTTTTAAAGGTTTCTAGCTATGTATGTTAAAATATATAAATCTAATTAATCAAATTAACAATATTTTCTATTTTTCAATTTAAAATAAATAATTATCACAAAATAAAGGCAATTTATGCGTAAATGGGAATATTAGCTACATACAAAGCTTACAAAGAATACGAACCTCAATATAACGACTGGCAGCAACGTCGTAATCTTGAGAATTCTAAAAAAGAAATTCTTGCAAATAATGGTGCAAAACCCATTAATAATGATCCTTTAATTATGCAAAAAAAGGCTAGGACTGTTGCTCAGTCAATGCTTGTACTTGATAATTATGCGCAATCAAAAGCCGAAGATGTAGAAACCGTTTTTCAAACTCTTCAAATGGAGCTTTTAGCCGGTTTATCTGCTGTTGTTGCTGTCCCAACTCTGCTGACATCTGTTAATCATCGTTTGAATAAAATGCCGAATAAATCAGGCATGGCTCAATCTATGGCTAATCTTTTAGATAAATACAGCAAGTCAAATTTTAAGTTAGGAAAATTAGATATACCTGGTACAAAAATTCTAACTGGTATCGTTGCAGCGGCCTCTGTTTCAGCTTATGTTCCGTTGCTCAAAGATGCTGTTATAAACCAAGTTGGTGCTACTAGAAGAGCAAAATTTGAAGGAATGAATAAAGAACTTTCAAATTTAAACGACTTTGCAATATTGACTGATGAACAAGAGAATAAAGTTCAAGAAATAAAATCTGCTATGCCTTCTAAAAATAATTCTAAGTTCAAAGAAAGCAAGGTAGCTGAAGGTATATCAGAGTTTCTAGACAATATCAATATTTCTGAATCTATGAAATCAGTTAAGCTCTTGATGAAAGATAAAAAGACTTATCATGAAACAAAAGCCAAGTATGATAAGTCATTAACAGAAAATGAAAAATATTTCGATAATGCTCTGTGCCCGGAAGAAATTTTAACAGCAGAAGAAAACAAAGAATTGTTTGAGAACATCATAAAAAAAGTTGATGTTGCTTCTCAAGAGCCTTTAGAAAGAATAGAAAAAATCGTAAACGTCGGATATAGCTCATTGTTTGCAGGTGGATACCTTGAGTATTTGCTATCTGATAAGGTTGTTGATACTTTAAAAATTAAAAATCCTATTATAAAAACTGCAATAAGTATCGGTCTTCCTATTGTTTCTTATATGGTATTGAATAAAAATTTGGCAAACCTGCAAAACAGTGCTATTAAAGCTGTGAGGTTCAAGAACTTAAAAGAAATGATAGATAATCCTGATAATTTTAAAGTTTATTCTCAAGATCAGATAAATTCAATTCCTGATGGCGTTGTTGTTCATGACAAACCTAAGAAAGAAAATATCTTTAAATTTGTAAAAAATATTTTCAAAGACATAAGTGATTATAAAACATATAAAAGAACACAGTTTCCAGACACAAAAAAGTATCTTGAGGCAAAAAGGCAAATTCAACTGTCACCACAGCAGCTTGATGAAGCTAAAGAACTTCAGCGAAACGCTTTTATGACTATTAACAAAGTTGATGATTACAATCAAAAATATTCTGAAAGCATCGAAACTATTTCTGAAATGGCTTTGGCACCAGTAGAAATCGCAGCTCCGATTCTTGGTGATTTTGTCGGAAAGAAAATATCTTCTAACGTATCTAATCCTAAACTTAAAGCATTGAGCCGTATTCTGGGAGTTGCCGTCGGTTTTATCCCTGGTGCACTTTCAGAAATATATCTTACTAGTATGCAAAGAAAAGCTCTTCGTATCTCTGGCATGTTAGCTTCAGAAGAACTTAATAATTATAAAAAGTTTGTAAATTACGACAATAAGTCTTTTAAGCAATTGGTGGAATCTTCTTTTGCGTTTAACTCAAAAAGAGATATGCCGAATCCGTTTATTGCTTTTCAAAGCCAATCAAAGACTAATTAATCAACGTCAATTGGTTCTTTTAGAATGCAAACAATTGCATCCCTTGCCGTCTGAGATAATTTCTCAGATATGTTTGGCACAACGGTAAGTTGTCTGAGAACATCAACTGTTCTTTTGAAAACTCTTACTATATCACCTTCTGACTGTGCAACTTGAGAAATTATTTCATCCCATTCTGTGCCATCAACCCATTGCTCGATTAGTGGTGAGTAGAATGAATTGATGTACATTTCTGTTGTTATATCATAATCTCTTTGGTGGTTAGCAATTCTTTTCCTTATATCTTTTATTTTATTCAGGGTGCGGCGAGCATTTTGACCAATAGGTTGTTGAGCGTACACATCAGTTCTAAGGTCTTCTGTTGTTAGAGCGCAAATGACGCTAGCAAGCTCAGCAGGTGTCAGGTCATCTAGTATACCGCTTAAGAATACTTCAGAGATGTAAAGCTCGTTCTCTGCCCTCACAGCAGCACAAGTAAGTCCTTTTTCATTTGGATAGTTGTCGTCTATGTATC
>JAEZOG010000192.1 GCA_023414155.1 Cyanobacteria bacterium OH_CFB_184
CTTGGACCTTTAGGTGAAATGTCTATTTCAAACATAGCTAGCAATATACCTAGGTTGAATAATGTTACTCTTCCAAACATTTTCTTTGGCAATTTCAATATGCAGGCAACTCAAGATACGATTGATAAAATACCTGATTTGACGCCAAAAACTGATTTGAAAACTAGGAATTTCAACGTAAAAATTAATGGTAACGTTCAAAGCGTTAAGTCCGTTAAATCTTTTAAATGGCTGGTTTTAAAGACTGAAGTTGCTCAGGTTCAAGATGCTCAAACAACAGAAATAGCTCCAAGTCGCCCAGCAATTGAGCAACAAAAAACTGTTCCTGCTCAACAAACTCCAACACCAAGCAGAAGACAAAATACACAGCTGCCAGACTTCTTAAATAATCTACCTGATTCGATGAACTAATTGTTTAATACTTTTATAGTAGTGTAATCTTTTAGCAACGGAAGATGTGATTCTTGAATGAGTTCACCAGGGATGATAATTGGCATACCGGGAGGGTAATTTATAATCAACTCTTTGCTTATTTGCCCGATACAGGCTTCAACTTTTACTGATTTATAGTCCATGTTGTAGACTTTTTGTGGAGAAAATACAACTTTAGGTTCGCATATTTCTGTGCACTTTTGTTCTTCAAATTCGCTTCCAGTTTCGCTTGATACTTGTTTGCTGATTTTAATAAGCGCTTTTTTTAATTTATTCAATTTGCTTTTAGTTGTTCCTATTCCAGTTAAGAATAATACTGATTTTTCGTTTGCTAGTTCATCTTCTATTTTAAATTTATCAAATAAAAGCTCAGAAAGAGTGAATCCGTCTATTCCATCTATTTTTATTAAAATTTTAGTTACATCGTTATTTTCTGAAAAAATGTGAATATTTTCATATCTAGATAATGACTTTTTAAAATTATAAATGTTTAATAAAAGCTTAGATATAGCGTTTTTGCCTTTTTTTGAATTTAAAAAATCGATTGTTCCTTCAATGTTTGCAAGTATCGGATAAGAAGGAGATGTTGTATTTATTAGGTTTAAAGAGTCTTGAACTTTATCTATATCAATAGTGCTGTCTTTTGAAATATGCATGATTGCACTAGGGTTTAAGGCTCCTGCGGTTTTGTGCAGTGATTGAATTGTTGCATCAGCTTTTAAATATATAGATGGAGTTCCAATCGTTTTATCAAAGTTCCATAATGCGCCGTGTGCTTCATCTACAATTAAATATACATTGTATTTTTTACAAACTTCAGCGATTTTAGAAACATCACAAATTACCCCTTCATAGCTGGGGTTTGTCATTATAAATACTTTTATGTCTCGTTGAAGTTCTAGTATTTCTTCTACATCTTGAGAATTTATTGGTTTAAAAACTCCCCACTCTTCGTTTTTCTTCGGTGTCAGCCATATTGGGTATGCTCCAGTTAGAACCAGCCCGTTATATATAGATTTATGGCAGTTTCTGGTAATCAAAACCTTATCATTTTGAGATAATAAGCTAAGCATCATAGACAGAATGCCTGAGGTGGAGCCGTTTGGCAGGTAAAAAGAAAATTTGCTTTGATAAATTTCTGCTGCTTTTAGTTCTGAATCTAATATTAGTCCATTTGGAGAGGCCAAATTGTCAAAATCTTCTATTTCAGAAAAATCAGCTTTGAAAACTTTTTTACCCAGTAATTTTTCACTTTTTGGAGCCATAATAACACCTTGATTGTGAGAAGGCGTCGTAAATAGTGTCCTTTTTTTTCTGTTAAAATTTTGAATTAATTTAATTAAACTCATAGCTTTTGTTGTAAAATCTCTTATAATGATAAATATAATTGTACTAAATGTTTATGAATAAGTTAAGTTTGTTACAAGCGCAAAATAAAATAGACGAGCTAAAAGAAAAAATAAATTTTCACAATAAAGCTTATTATGATCAGGATAGTCCTGTTATTTCTGATGCAGAATATGACGCTTTATACAGAGAGTTAAAGGCTTTAGAGTCTGAGTTCCCAGAACTTGTAACTACTGACAGTCCTACTCAGAAAGTAGGTTCTAATGTTTCAAAAAAGTTTTCACCTGTAAAACATAAGTATAGATTGTATAGTTTGGATAATTCAAATAATTTTGACGAACTTAAAAAATGGTATGAGCGTGTCAAAAAAGAATACCCAAATGAAGAGTTAGACCTAGTTGCAGAGCTTAAAATAGACGGTTTAGCGGTTGCCCTTAGCTACGAAAATGGAGTGCTTGTTAAAGGCGCCACTAGAGGCGATGGGACAACTGGTGAGGATATAACAGAGAACTTAAAACACATCTCAGGTATCCCATTAAAATTAACAGAACCAGTTACTATTGAAGTAAGAGGCGAAGTATACATGCCTGTATCTTCTTTTGAAAAATTAAATCAATTTCAAAGGGATAAAAACCAAAAAGAGTTTGCCAATCCAAGAAACGCTGCTGCTGGGTCATTGAGACAGCTTGATTCTGCTGTTACAGCTCAGAGAGATTTGCATTTCTTTGCATATAATGCAATTCAAGATGAAATAGGATTGTTTAAAACACATTATGAATCATTGCAAAAGTTAGAAGACTTAGGCTTTGGAGTTAATGATAAAAGAATTCTACGCAGTAGAATAGATTTAATAATTCAGTTCTGTGAGCAGTGGGAAACTTCGAGATTTGATTTGGATTATGCAACTGATGGCATAGTCGTGAAAGTAAATGATATACACAAACAAAACGAATTGGGTTTTACCGCAAAAGCGCCGAAATGGGCTACTGCATTCAAGTTTCCGCCAGAAGAAGTTTGGACTACTTTATTAGAAATTGAAGAAAATGTTGGAAAGACAGGTGTTGTTACTCCAGTAGCTATACTAAAACCTATTCAGCTAGCAGGTACAATTGTAAAAAGGGCGAGCTTACATAATTTTGATGAAATACAACGTTTTGGATTAGGAAAAGGTGATAAAGTTCTTGTTAAAAAAGCAGCGGAAATTATCCCCAAAATAGTGAATGTAGATATTCAGGCAAGAGTTGGAGATTTCTATTACTCTACATATGATACTCCTTCAGAATGCCCTGTTTGTAAAACCCATTTGGTCAAGCCTGAAGGCGAAGTCGGAATATATTGTCCTAATTACTGGGGATGCCCAGCTCAAATTAAGGGTAGAATTGAATATTGGGCATCAAAAGATGGAATGGATATCGATGGGTTAGGAGAATCGATTGTTGAACAGCTTGTTGATAAAGGGCTTGTAAAAGATGTCGCTGATATATATTCTTTGACCGAAGAACATTTATTGACGCTTGATTTAGTCAAAGAAAAAACTGCTAATAATCTTTTAAAATCCATAAATGACAGTAAAAAGCGTTCTTTAGGCAGGTTTCTAAATGCTCTAAGTATCAAACACGTTGGTAAAGAAACAGGAGAGCTTATCGCTCAAGAGTTCCATACTTTAGATGCGGTCAAATCAGCAACTGTTGAGGATTTAATTAAGATTGATGGTATCGGTGATAAACTTGCGCAAAGTATAGTTAATTTTTTCGCAGATGAAAAAAATCAGGCTATTTTAAAAAAATTAGCTGACTCAGGAGTCAATCCAGAAGGCGCTTCTATACAAAAAGTATCTGATAAACTCGATGGTAAAACGTTTGTAATCACTGGTACGCTTTCAAAACCAAGAGCTGAATACGAAGCAGAAATTAAATCACTTGGTGGCAAGGTATCATCTAGTGTCAGTAAAAAAACTTCTTATGTGTTAGCTGGAGAAAATGCAGGCTCAAAATTTGACAAAGCTACCTCTTTGGGTATTATATTATTGAGTGAAGAAGATTATACTAGACTTATAAATAGTTGAGGATTAATGAATAGAAATTTTAGAGTTATTAAAATAAACGGTTTTAGAGGCATTTTAACTGCATTATTTGTATTGAGCTGTCTTGCTACTGGCTTTATTGTATGTCCAGGTTGGCTTGCAATGAACCTCTGGAATTATATTGCTTCATTTTTTGTTTCTATGCCACAAATGCAGCTTGTTCACGGGATTATACTTTGGGCAATTGTTGCTTTGACCGTATATGGGTTGAACAATAACAGATGTCTGATTGGGCTTTCTGCTCCTCCTTCATTGAGTGAAGATCAAATTAAAGATATTATGACAAGAGTTAAAAATAGCGCTAGTGCTGTAAATTCAGTCAAATCAGAAAATGCAGAAATCGATAATCCAGAAGCTCTTGATGAAATCAGAAAGTAGGATATATGAGACATCTTTCAGTATTTTTAACTTTAATAGTAAGCTTTTTGTTTTTAAATCAAGTTTCTTATGCTGATACTCAATCAGTTAAGAGTAATGGCGTTATTGCTGTATATAGCACCAAGTATAAAGAGTTGGATCCAGATATTGCTGAAATAAATTTTACTGTCAAAACAACAGCAAAAACGGTAGAAATTGCCTCTTCTGAAAACAAAACTATTACAAATAAAGTTATATCTGCATTAAAGCCAAAATTAAATACATCAAAAGGTGATATTATCAAAACAGTTAATTTTTCTGTTTCACCGCAGTATAC
>JAEZOG010000196.1 GCA_023414155.1 Cyanobacteria bacterium OH_CFB_184
TAATCTACATGCTTTACATCACCATGTGATAAAGCTCCTTTAGTATTAATTTTGATACCTTTAGCCGGTTTAAAATCAGACAGCAATAATTTGTCACCTGAAAATATAAAGGGATTAGTATAGTGAATATCTTTTATTTTCAATTTATAACGATCGATATTAATCTTCGAAATATTATCACCAAAAGTAAAACCAAGCGGAAGCTTAGATACTTTAGTTTGCTGCTTAATATATTTATCAATTGAAGTTGAACAGTCACCGTACAGAGTAATGTTTACAACGGGTCTTTCAATATTGATTTCTTCTATTTCAATTTTTTTTAAAAACAAAGGTAAAACTTTTATTTTTATATTCGCATCTTTAATTTTGACAAGGGGCTCTTTATCAGGATACATAAGCTTAAAGTGATGCAGATATAAGTTTAAATAAGGGTTGAAGGAAGTCTTAAACGAAACATTTTCAACATATAAATCTAACCCGATATTCTTTTTAATTTCTTTAGATATCTGCTCTTTATACGTATTTGCATCAAGAAATTTAGGCGCAACAAGAAGGACGACGCTGTAGAAAATCAAAAATACAGCAACTAAAGAAGTGATCAAAATAGATATCGACTTCAAACGTCTCATGATAATTACCCTATTATTTTAAAGAATCTGCTGCACCGACTACTTCTGAAAGTTCTTGGGTTATAGCGCTTTGACGAGCTTTATTATAATCAATTGTTAATAGTCTGATCATTTCTTCAGCATTATTACAAGCAGAAGACATTGCGGTCATTCTAGAAGCCAATTCTGATGCGGTTGCTTCTAAAATAGCTTGAAATATTGTGTTAGAAATATATAACGGAACAATTTTTTCCAAAATTGAAGATAAATCAGGCTCAAAATCCATTTGCAAATCTATATAGCCATCTGTTTGCTCTTCTTTTGTTAAAGGCAGAATAGGCCAGTCTTCTACACTATATGACATCATATTCTTAAATCTGGTAGTAACAATTTCAAATGTATCAACTAGTCCCTCAGAAAAAGCTTTTGCCATATCTTCAGCAACTATTGATGCAGCCGCAGAAGAAGGTTCTGCTGAAAATTTAGTATAAGCATGGATTATCTCAACAAGATCAGACGTTTTTGTACCATCTTGCGAAAGTCCAATATTTTTTAGTCCATTAAAGCCTTTTTGACCGATAATAAAGAGTTTACATCCAATTCCTTTAGAATTATATTCTTGAACTTTTTTGAATGTATGTCTGATTACATTGGCATTAAATGCACCTGCTAATCCTTTATTAGAGGTAATAACAAGCAATCCTACATTTTTTATTTCTTTCTTGCCCATAAGAGCCGGCAAGTTTATCATCGGATTAGAGTCATTAGAAACTCCATCCGGTGAACTTTCAAAAGACCCGACAATTTTTGTCAGCATAGTTTTTAACTCTTGCGTAAATGGTCTTGAAGATTTTACTCTATTTTCTGCTTTTTTTACTTTAGCAGCCGCAACCATTTTCATTGCACGTGTTATCTTTTGAGTATTATTGATACTGCTTATTCTATCTCTTATATTTTTTAAATTAGCCATTTATTTGCCTTTATTAACTTAGAAAGTTTTCTTTAAATATTGATAAACCAGTTCTTAGAGCAGCTTTATCTTCATCAGCTAAAGCTCCACCAGCATTTAATTTTTCTTCCAATTCTACAAAATTAGCTTCGAAATACTCAAACCAATCTTTTTTGAATTGTTGTATCGCTTTGTTATCGATATCATCAAGTACGCCTTCATTTGCTGCAAATAAGATACTTACTTGTTTTGCTACACTTAAAGGTGAGTATTGAGGCTGTTTAAGAACTTCTGTAAGCTTCTGTCCTCTTAGCAACTGATCTTGAGTAGCTTTATCAAGGTCACTTGCAAACTGAGCAAATGCTTCTAATTCTCTAAATTGAGCCAAGTCTAATCTCAATTTACCAGCAACTTGCTTAATAGCTTTTGTTTGAGCCGCACCACCTACTCTTGATACAGAAATACCTGCGTTAATCGCTGGTCTGATACCAGAGTTGAACAAGTTTGTTTCTAAGAATATTTGACCATCTGTAATAGAAATTACGTTTGTTGGAATATAAGCTGAAACGTCACCTGCTTGTGTTTCGATGATTGGTAGAGCTGTAATACTACCGCCACCAAGTTCATCACTTAATTTACAAGCTCTTTCTAATAATCTTGAGTGCAAGTAGAATACATCACCAGGATATGCTTCACGTCCTGGAGGTCTTCTTAACAACAAACTCATTGCTCTATATGCTTGAGCGTGTTTAGTTAAATCGTCATATATGATAAGTACTGCTTTTCCTTGATCCATAAACTCTTCTGCGATAGCAACACCTGCAAAAGGTGCGATAAATTGCATTGGAGCAGATTCTTGAGCAGTTGAAGAAACTATGATTGAATAATCCATCGCTCCATATGACTCAAGTGTTTTTGCTAACTGCGCTACAGTTGATGTTTTTTGACCGATTGCAACATAGATACAAATAACATCTTGACCTTTTTGGTTTAAAATTGTGTCGATTGCGATCGCTGTTTTACCGGTTTGTCTATCACCAATAATCAACTCACGCTGACCTCTACCAATCGGGGTCAATGCATCAATTGCTGTTAAACCTGTTTGAAGAGGCTCATGAACAGATTTTCTAGTAATGATACCAGGAGCAACTCTTTCAATAGGTCTTGTAGAATTAGCATTAATTTCGCCTTTTCCATCTATTGGTTTACCTGTTGGGTCAATAATTCTTCCGATTAATGCTTCTCCAACTGGAACTGAAGCAATTCTTCCTGTTGTTTTAACATTCATACCCTCTGAAATGTGAGAATATTCACCAAGAATTACAACACCGACGTTGTCTTCTTCAAGGTTAAGTACGATTCCTAAGGTACCTTTACCATCTTCAAATTCTACAAGTTCACTTGACATTGCATTTCTTAGTCCATAGACTCTGGCGATACCATCACCGACTTCAAGTACTGAACCTATGCTATTAACATCTGTTTGAGAAGTATAGTTTTGAATTTTACTTTTGATAATTGATGTAATTTCATCAGGACGAATTGTTGACATAACTATTTCCTTATATTAATTGTTTTTTTATATTATTTAATTTTGTTTTTAAGCTTGTATCAATAGTTTTATCATTAATTTCTACTATGATACCAGCAATAATTTGTGGATTAATTTGGTAATCTGCAACTACAGTTTTACTTGTTTTGCTTTCTAATTTTTGAATCAATCTGCCTTTAGCATCTTCATTTAATTCGATTGCACTTATAACTCTTGCCTTTATTACATTGTTGAGCTCGTCCAATCTGGCTTCATACTCAGAAACTATAGCGGCAAAAGCATCAAATCTGTTGTTATCGATCAATAAAAACAGCAGGTTTTTGACTTTCTCAGAAATATTACGACTAAAGATTTGATTGATTACGTCTGTTTTATCCTGTTGAGAAATAATAGGGTTTTCAAGAAACGCTTTTAAGTCAGCAGAAGAAATCAATGTTTGATTTATAAAAATCAATTGATTATGGATATCTTGAGCTTCTTGTTTGTTATCAGTATTATCAATAAGCGCTTCAGAATATCTTTTTGCTATTCTAATTTGTTTAACATCGATATTTGCCATCTATATTTCAACCCTGTCTAACTCATCTATAGAATCATTTATGAATTTGTAATGCAAATCAGCATTTTCATTCAACATTTTAACAACGTGTGATTGAGCAAGTGCGACTGACGCATTTGAGACACCTCTTGAAAGCCTTGAACTAAGTTTAGAAGTTTCTGATTCAATAACCTTAGTTACGTTTTTCTCTATATTTTTGACCTGAACTTCAGTATCTTGAGCAATTTTTGTCTCTAAAGTTTTTAATGTTGTTTTTGCTGTTTCAACAATCGCTTCAATTTCTAAAACTGTATTTTGAACTGTTTTTTCAACTGCCTTAAACTCTTCTATCGATCTGTCTTTTTCTTGTATAGAAGAATTAACAGTATCTTCGATTTTTTGTCTGTTTGACTCAATAGCTTCAGAAACTTTAGCTTTTTTGAATATCCAAGCTAGAATGGCAATCATTATACAAAAATTGAAAAGATTTGAATGTAATAGATTTTCTACTGATAAATTAAGCATTATTTATTGCCTCATCAACTATCTCTGGTTTATATTCGATATTTTGAACCGATTGCCCTAATAGCTTCTCAGAAATATCTCTAGCCAAATCAACAACACTTGATTTCAAAGCCTCTTTTGCCTCGTAGCTACTTTGTATAAGAGCTGTTTTTTCAGAATCAATTTTTTGTTTTGTATTATTAGAAGTATCTGTGATTTTAGCCGTTTGAATATTTTTAGCTTCAATAACACCAGTAGATATTACTG
>JAEZOG010000208.1 GCA_023414155.1 Cyanobacteria bacterium OH_CFB_184
GGTCTTTTCCTTCTTCATTCAGAATTAAGTATTCAGGAAGATCTTTGTTTTTGGATTGTGTATATTCTTGCAAAAGCGCTTTTACGTTATAAATACACATGTTAGAGTCTATTTCATCTACATAGTCTTCGTATAATTCTTCTAAAAATTCATATATGCGTTCAAGATACCCATCTTCATACAATGCACCTATTAATGCTTCAAAAGCACAAGCCAAGATCGAGGGTCTATGTCTTCCTCCTGCTTTTTCTTCATGAGGACCTAATTTTAAAAATTTTGATAAGTTGATTTTTTCTGCAAGTTTTGCCAAAAACTCATCACTTACAATAATCCCTCTTATTTTGGTCAATTGACCTTCTGCATAATCTCTGTATTTGAAGAATAAATACCTGCTTACAGCAAGTTTTAACACCGCATCACCAAGAAACTCAAGTCTTTCATAGTGTTCCTGATTTGTATTTTGAGTTTCAAATACATATGAAGTATGGGTCAGAGCTTTATCTAAAAGTTCATAATTAGTTGAGTTGAACTTTATTTGTTTTAGTAATTCTTTAAGCTCTTTTATCCTAGATTCCGATAACATGTAGTGCCTTTTTTATACAGTTTATGATGTCACATATTGTGCAACTATCTACAACAAAATATTTTAAATAATAATAAGCAACAGGAGCACTGAACAAGTAGCTATCTGCGCGATCTAAAAAGCCGCCATGTCCTGGTAAAGAGTCTCCTGAATCTTTCACTCCTGCATCTCTTTTAATTAGAGATTCAGATAGGTCGCCCAGTTGTGCAAAAGCTGTAATTAAAGCTCCAACAACTATCGAATGATACCATTGCATTTGTATTATGTGGCCGATAACTAAAGAAACCAAAATTGCGCAAATTGAACCTGCAATTGCTCCTTCAACAGTTTTTTTAGGGCTGATAATTTCTGCTAATTTTGTTTTTCCGTATTTAGAGCCAAAATAGTATGCACCTATATCTGTAGCCAAAATTACAAAGAATATAAGAATGAGGTAATTCATTCCATCATTGAAGTGCCACTTGAAAAATCCTATATCATCAGATCCTAATTGTCTGATCAAGATTATATAGCAAGGAAGCCAAGCAAATGAAAAACCTAATATAGTGGTTGCTACATTGGCAATATATGGTTGCCTGCCTCTAAATAAGACAGCAAGGAATGATGCTATAATACCTCCAGCTAAGACCAGCGGTATCAGCTCAAAACAACCAAAGCTTGTAAGTACTGTTAAAAAGACACCAAGAGTAAAAATGACTTTGAAAAATGGAAAAAAGCCTTTGTGTCTAAGTATTTCACAGTATTCCTTTGAACCGAGATATACAAATATCAATATAAGAAGTAATAGTGGTAATCCTCCTCTAATAACACAGAAAAGTGCTATTAGAGATACGATTACGCCTGTAATTATTCTTTTTTTATTATTTTTTAATGAATTAGCAATTCCCACTAAACTGTTAAAACCTCTTTTTCTTTGTCTGCTGTTAAATCTTCTATCATTTTTGTAAATTTATCAGTTAATTTTTGAATTTCATTTTGGTTATCTTTGATTACATCTTCTGATAAATTTTCTGATTTTTCAGCTTTTTTAAGGTCATCAGTCATATCTCTTCTGATATTACGGATTGCAACTTTTGCTTCTTCACCCATTTTTTTAACATCTTTAGAAATTTCTTTTCTTCTATCAGCTGTTAATGGAGGGAATGATAGTCTTAAAACATTGCCGTCGCTGTTTGGAGTTATACCTAATTCAGCTTTTATCAATGCTTTTTCAATATCTTTAATAATTGATTTATCGAATGGTGCAATTACTAATGTAGTACCGTCTTGAACAGTTACTTGAGATAACTGTCTTAATGGAGTTGGTGCTCCATAGTAGTCAACTACTACTTTATCTAAAATAAGAGGGTTTGCTCTACCTGTTCTGACTCCACCAAATTCTTTTTTTAGTTGAGCGATTGCTTTTTCCATTTTTTCTTCACCGAATAAGAAAATCTCTTCTAATGACATGTTATCCTCCTACATATGTTCCTATTTTTTCGTGATTTAGAATTTTCATGATACTGCCTTGAGCTGCAAAATCAAATACGATTATTGGTATTGAGTTTTGCTTACATAAAGCGCAAGAAGCTGTATCCATTACTTTTAAGCCTTTGATGATTATGTCATCGTAGCTTATGTTTTCATATTTTTTAGCATTTTTATTTATTCTTGGATCATCAGAATAAACTCCATCTACACCGTTTTTAGCCATAAGCATTATTTCAGCATCGATTTCTGACGCTCTTAATGCTGCAGCTGTATCTGTTGTGAAGAATGGATTTCCTGTACCTGCTGCAAAAATTACTACTCTTCCTTTTTCAAGGTGTCGTATCGCTTTAAATCTAATGTATGGCTCTGCAATTTTGTTGATATCTAAAGCAGATTGAACTCTGCAAGAAACATCAAGTTTTCTTAAAGCACTTTGTAGTGCGATTGCATTCATTACAGTTGCAAGCATACCTACATAGTCGCCAGAAGCTTGATCCATACCATATTTTGCACTGTTTTTGACGCCTCTGAATATATTCCCGCCACCTACGACGATTGCTATTTCTGCTCCAGCTAAGTGTGCTGTCTGGATTTCTCTAGCTATCATTTCTAATGGTTTTTGGTCTATTCCAAACTCTTGATCACCCATAAGTGCTTCACCACTTATTTTTAAAAGGATGCGTTTATATTTTAAATTGTTTGCCATTTGTATTTCCTTTAAAACTCCTCATTCTATTATACTAAAAATTTGAGTATTTCATATAGGGTTACAATTTTTTTATTAGCTTGGCAACGTTGCCGGAAAATCTTTTGACAGTTTCAATGCCTTCTTTATCAGCTAAAGCTTCACCGGGATTAAGTCCAAATACTATATTCCAGTATGTTGAACCCGGTACAACCATTTCATTTATAAAGAAGAACATCAAAAGTTCTGTGTAAGTTGTAGTCAAGCCGCCTCTTCTCCCTACAGCAATCGGACCCCCGACTTTCCAAGAAAGGAAATTGTTATTTCTTTTTGAAACATAACCGATTCTTTGTATAGCAGACATAAGGTCGCCTCGTGCTGTACCAAAATAGACAGGTGATGCAATTATAAAGCCTTTAGTTTCTTCTTTTTTTAGTTCTTCTATTATTTCATTTACCCCATCATCGTTGTAAATGCATTTACCTAATTCTGCGCATTTTTGACATGCTATACAAGAATGAACGTTCTTTCCTTTTAAAGATATAACTTGAGCTTCTAATCCTTCTTCTTCGATAGATTTTTTGCACTCTTCTAATACAGCTTCACAATTTGAATCATTTCTTGGGCTTGCAGTTACAAGGATTACTTTTTGCATAACTTCTCCTTTGATTTAATTAAGGTTTTAGAATTTTATACCTGATTATACCCTTAAATAATTATATTTGCTAATTATTAAGGGTATTCACTATGTGGTTATTCTTTTCTAAATAAAAAATGTGAACTTTAGGTTCACATTTTTTTGATTATTAAACTTCGATATATTCTTTTAAGCGTTTGCTTCTGTTTGGATGTCTTAATTTTCTTAAAGCTTTTGCTTCGATTTGTCTTATTCTTTCTCTGGTTACGCCGAATAACTGTCCAACTTCTTCAAGAGTTCTTTGTCTACCGTCATCCATACCGAATCTTAAACGAAGAACGTCTCTTTCTCTAGGAGATAAGCCGCTTAATACTTCAGCTAAATCTTCTCTAAGAAGTTCTTGAGCAACTGTTTTAACAGGAGCATCAGCATCTTTATCTTCGATAAAATCGCCTAGTCTTGAATCTTCTTCTTTACCGATTGGAGTTTCTAGTGATAATGGTTCTTGAGCTACTTTGATGATTTCTCTTAATTTGCTAATTGAGATATTCATTTCAGTTGCTAATTCTTCTTCGGTTGGTTTTCTAGAAAGTTCTTGAGCTAGTTTTCTAGTAACTTTTTTAAGTTTGTTGATTGTTTCAACCATATGCACAGGAATTCTGATTGTTCTTGCTTGATCAGCGATTGCTCTAGTGATTGCTTGTCTGATCCACCAAGTTGCATAAGTTGAGAATTTGTATCCTCTTTCGTGATCAAATTTTTCAGCCGCTCTGATTAAGCCAAGGTTGCCTTCTTGGATAAGGTCTAAGAATAGCATTCCTCTGCCAACATATTTTTTAGCGATGCTGACAACAAGTCTTAAGTTTGCTTGAACCAATTTTCTTTTTGCAATAGCGCCGGCATTTCCGCCTTCGATAATTTTTCTTGCAAGAGAAATTTCTTGTTCAGCTGTTAAAAGTTTGATTCTTCCGATTTCACGTAAGTACATTCTTACAGGATCGTCTATAGAAACGCCTCTTGGAAGAAGAACATCTTCATGACCTACTTCTGGCTCTTCTTCAGTGATATCTGCAGCGAAAATATCTTCATGTTCCATAGATTCTATGATTTTAGAGCGATCCGCACCCATCATAACGTCAAGATTTTCAGCGACGATTACTTCTGGTTGAGAGATCAAAGAAACGTCTTGATCATCTGTAGCTGTAACACTTATTTCATCTTCTTCAATTACGCTGATTGTTGACATTCCTGAAATTCGTTTTCTGCTCATTAAATTATTCTCCAGTCTTTGCTAGTTTGTTTTTAATTTTTTCTCTGAGTTGCATTTGGTATTGCATCGATTCTAAATCATCGTCATTGAGTTCTTTGTATTTTTGTCTAAATTTCTTTTTTTCTTGATTAGAATGAAACTGCTCTATTTTTTGCACGTTCTCATACACAACAGCTTTAAAATCCTTTTCTGATAAGTTTTTAAAGCTTTCTGACAAATATATTAAATCCGTTATAATTTCTTTTGTTTCATTATCC
>JAEZOG010000216.1 GCA_023414155.1 Cyanobacteria bacterium OH_CFB_184
ATCTTTGTACAATGCAATTAAACCTATTAAAAACATTATGGTAAAGGGGATTACGACTTTATCCGGATAAAAGAAAATATATGAAACAAGACCAGAATATATTTTGAAAGAATTAGGATAGAAAAACCCTGAATTTAACCATACATTATATAAGTCGTTATTTTGAAGTATTTTTTCTATGTTTATAAAATAGTAAATTCCAAATAATACAAAATGTGGAAGAGTGAATAAGATAAGGTTTTTGATATCAGCTGCCTTTTTTTTGATAATAGAATTCAATAAATAAATTAAACAATAAGCACTTATTATAAAAACCAATGAATATGAAAAAAGTATGCATAAAGCACTTGCAATACCCGATAAAATTGCTTGCCACCATTTGAATTTTTTTAAATCTATCTTTAAAAATATAAGACAAGCACAAATTGATAATAAAAGTTCTGTACTATATTGCTTAAATGACTGTGAATAAAAAATAAGTTGCCAATTTAATGAAAATAATATTAATGAAAACGCTATTGATATTGACGATTTTAATATTTTTTTAGACAAAAAATAAAACAAAATAAGTGAGACTATACTGCAAAAAAACGGTAAAATTTTTAATGAAATTTGGTTGTGTGTAAATAGATTAAACAGGAATTTCGATATAATCAAGAAAAAAGGCGGACATATTTGTGCATTATCAAGCGTAGCGACTAGCTCTAGGTATGATTTGTCAATTATGTTTTTTAGCAATTGTATTTCATCACAATAAAGAGAAATATTTTGTGAAAAAAGGTAGTACCTTAAAAATATACCTAATGTTATTATCAAAAAAAATAATGCAGTTATTATTCGATTTCTTGATGTTTCTTGCATTAAATAATTTTAGACTTCTCGCATTCTAAAGTCAATCTTGTTGTAATTGCTTCAGGTTGTTTTTCAAAAGGTTGATATCTTCTATTTATTTTTATCTAAATCATTCGACAAAATAAGCCTTTCGCTTGGGATAATTCTTTTTAGAAGGTTTAAGTACAAATATGAAGTAATGAATAGTAATAGTGGTTAAAGTGTTGACATTCAGGTCTTTAACGTCGTATAATTATCCAGATAGTCGGAATGTATTATCTTTGTTTTCCAATAGTGCACAAGGATGTGCAGTAGTGATGACTATGTGATTTATATATTATATATCAGTGATAAGATAGTGTGTAATATGCCGAAAAATATTAAAATTTCAACAATAATTCCTGTTTATAACATGGAAAAGTATGTTAAAAAATGCTTAAATAGCCTGCTTTATCAGACATTAAGAGAGATAGAAATTATCTGTATTGATGATGGATCTCAAGATTCTTCGCTTCAAATTTTAAAAAAATATGCACTTCTAGATAACAGAATTACAATTATTACTCAAAAAAATTCTTATCAAGGAGCAGCAAGAAATAAAGGTTTAGAAATTGCTACAGGTGAATATATTCATTTTCTCGATGCGGATGATTACATAGAGTTAGATGCATATGAACTATTATATAATACTATTTCTAAAACAGACGCTGATTTAATTGCTTTTGGTACAAGAATGGAGTATGAAGTACATTCTCAAAGAAAAATCCAAGAGCAAGAATATTTTAGTATTAAATATAATGGAGTTATTCAAAATTTTCCAGAACTTTTGTTAAATGTTAATGAAAATGTATGGAATAAAATGTATAGAAAGAGTTTTTTAATTGAAAATTCAATAAAATTTCCTTGCGGATGTATGTTTGAAGATATTTGGTTTTATTGGCAATCTACTGTTTGCGCAAAAAAAATAGCGTTTACTAGTGATATATATTATAACTATCTTCGCCGTGAGGGTTCGTTTGTTACTGAAATACTTGAGAATAAGTGTAAATATATAAAAGATTATTTCCGTGTTTTTAGATCGCTTTATAAGTTTTTAAATGAGCACAACTTGTATGGACAATATGAAAATGTTTTTTGGAAGCATCAAGAAAAATTGATCAATTGGTTGCTTGTAAATAGTAATGAAGTCAATCAAAATAGAATTAAAGAATTATTTTATTTGTCCCTCTGTGAGCTCGGTATAAAAGAAGAATTTTGGAATGATGAAATTTCTAACATCCTAAGTGATTATGTTTCCAATAAAATTCAATTGGCTTTTTAAACTCGGATTTTGAAACATCATCGCTGAAGAAACTTGCTAAATAATTGAAAATTTGTTGTACAACTAGCGTTTACTTGCCAGGTAGAATATAAACACTGATAATATTGTTGTGGCAAAAGGAATAGCAAGAAATGCAAATTCTGAGTAATAATAGATAACTCTTACAATAAGACCTAAAGAGATAATTAGAAAAAATAAAAAAGAATATAGGATATCTGATGATTTTTGATTTAAATAACGTCTTAAATTGTTAAGTTTCATCGACATAATTGATATAAACAAGTAAAATTGATTATGTCATATATTGTATTGGGCTAGTGAAATTTATGCATAAAGCAATAAAAATATTTTTAATAAATCTTTTAATATTTGGTTTACTTTTTCTATTGCTAGAAATTGTTTTTTGCGCGATTAGTTATAAGAATTATGTAGATAGCTCTACTATAAAACTAGATTCTGTCTTCCCTCAGAATTATCTACAAACAGTATCATTTGACGAACTGTACGAGAAGATAAGAGCTACAGATGCAGATATGAGGAAGCCTGTAGGACTGGAGTATAAGAAAAAGCCTATAGTAATATTTGGTTGTTCATTTGCTTTTGGGGATACTTTAAAAAATGAGCAGACATTTTCTTATAAGCTATCAAAAATTACAAAACGTCCTGTTTATAATTTTTCCGCCTGTTCTTGGGGTTTTCAGCAAATGTTGTATCAACTCAGAAAGCCTGAGTTCTACAAACAGTTTGAGTCCAATCCCGAGTATGTAATATACATTTATATGAGTCAACATATTCAAAGAATGTTTTTACCGACTTATATGTTTCCATTTAACAATAATTTATTTCTAAGGTATGAAATCGTAAATGATGATTTGAGAGAAATAAAGCCCAAGGTGCCATTTATACAAAGGTCAAATATATTGTATAACTTAAATTTGAGGAATGCTTATAAAAAATCACGTGAAGAGAAGTATTTAAAAGAAAATTCTAAGTTGATAAAAATGTATTTTGACTCTTCAAGAAAAGAAGCCGAGAAACATTGGGGTAAGGTAAAATTTGTTATTATAAAATATAGTAATAATGAATCTAAAAATGATATTTATTTTGATGCTTCCGTCTGGGATGAATTAGAAAAACAAGGTTTTATAGTTATTGATACAAAAGAAGTTGCCGGTCGCACTTTTGACAAGGAAAAGGACTTTTCTTATGATAAATTTCACCCTTCAGAGTCTGTTTGGGACGAATTTGTTCCTTTGTTTGTAAAAAAAATACCTATGTAAAATATTAGAAAACATCCAGGTTGTTAAATCTTTGATCGTTTTGGAACATTTCATATACCGCTAGAACACTTTTTTCCTTGTTTTTTGTTTCAAAGATAATATCAAAATCAAGATGATAATATTTTAGAAAAAATTCACCAAAAGATTCTGTGTTAACAGATTCAGAGTGACTTCCGGGTTTAGCGTTTTGTTTTTGGTCTGAATAGTGAATGTCTGGAAGACCAGATTGTTTATCCCATGTTGAAAAGAACTTTTTCATTATTTCTTCGATGTCTTTATCTTTGGGTTTAGAGGTGTTTAAAACCTTATGATGCAAGTTATCAAATACAAGAGGGATTCCTGTCGATTCATTTATTTTAATTAAATCCCAGACATTATAGATCCTATCATCATTTTCTAGAGTTAGTCTGGTTTTGAAATTTTCAGGTAAATCGTTATAAGTTTTTATAAATCTTTTTATCGCAGATGGTTTATCTCCGTATGCTCCACCTGCATGGAATACTATTTTGTTAGTAGTATTTATCTTTAAGGAATCGAAAAATTTAATATGCCACTCTAGTTCTTCTATAGATCGTCTTACGATGTCTAAATCAGGAGAGTTGAGGTATACTATAGGGTTTGGATGCATATAGACCCTGATATCATTTTGCTTTATGAACGAGCCAATATCCTCAAGTTCGTCTTTATAGTCTTTCCACCATGGAATTTTATTAACAGGATGAGACGCAAAAGGAATTGTGTCAGAGCTTATTCTAAAAAGTCTGATATTGTTATCTCTGTTCCATTCAAGGACTTTTTTTAACCCTGAAAGGTTTGTTTCTATAAGATCTCTTAATTTTTCCTCGCTTGCATTTGCCAGCCGGCATGTTTTGTTCAAAACAATACCTGTTGTGTAATTTAGACAAGCATAACCAATTTTGTGCTTCATTTCTTTGTTATAGTTGCTTTTGAAGCTTTTGTCAATTGGTGACTTTAGTTGGTTGAGTTGATTATCTATTTCTGAAAAAGATGTAGAGATACAGATATATTATTTTGTTGACACAATATGGATAAAATTACATAATATGTTTGTTTATTTGCTGAACAAGGAGGGGTATGTATAAGCATTATTATGTAAACAAAAATGCTCAAAATAAGGGTGAGCATGAAGTTCATGCAGAAGGCTGTTCTCGTATGCCTGAAATGCAAAATAGACAGTACCTTGGCTATTTTGATAATTGTAAAGACGCTATTTATAAAGCTAAGGAATATTATAGCAACGTTGATGGTTGTTATTATTGTTCAATATTGTGCCATACAAGGTAAAAATTAGTTTCAAACAATAATTTTAGCATTTTATTTAATATCGAAAAAGCGGTATGCTATTATTCTTTTCATCAAGAAAATGATTTGTTTTGGCTTAATCATTTTTATCATATTTAAAATGACTTTTGGTCGTGAGTAGAATCTTCTAAAAGCTGTTTTTTGTGCTTTTATCAAGTCATTGTGAGTTAAGTTTTCAGGAATCCATTCAGGTTCCCTGTAACTATCTTTTTTAAAATTAGGCTTGAATTGTCCTTCTAATTCGTTCCATAACTCACAGCCCGGTAATACATCAAGGATAAGAAATTGTGCCAAATCTAATTTTGAATCTATGGCAAATTGGATACTTTCTTTTATGCTTTCTTTTGTTTCCCCGGGCAATCCAAACACAAAAAATCCATTGCAAATTATTTGATTTTTTTTAGCTAATTTAATCGATTTTCTTATAACTTCTGATGATTCACCTTTGTTTATGTTCTTCAAAATTTTGTCATTGGATGATTCTATTCCATAAAAGAAGAAATAACAACCTGCTTTTTTCATCAATTTTATAAGCTCATCATCAACTTTATCTGCTCTAATTCCGTTCGGGCAACCCCAGTTTATTTTTATTTTGTTTTCAAGAATTAAGTTGCAAATTTCAGATATGTGATTTCTGTCGAAGGTTAAGTTATCGTCTTCAAAGTGGATTTCTTTGACTTTTATGTGATTAATAAGATATTTGATTTCCTCAATTATATTCTCAGGGCTTCTAAATCTGATTCTTTTTTTATAGAAGCTTGGGCTTGCGCAGAATTTACAAGAATATGGACAGCCTCGTGTCGAAGTGATAAATCCGATTGGAAAATTTTTTGCAAAAAAGCCATGCGTAGCTTGCGGGTACGTGTTCGGGTTTATTTGCTCCCAGTCAGGAAATGGTATATCGTCAAGGTTTTCTACAATTTCTGCGTTTTTAAATGTAATATTTGAGTTGTTTAAGTCATTTTGACCATAAACACCTTTTATACCTTCGTTGTTTAAGTCATTTGCTAAAAGATGAGAAAAGGCTATTTCGCCTTCCCCACAGATAATGTAGTCAGCATTTGTGTCAACAAGGGTCTGTTTTGGCAAAAAAGTTGGATGGACTCCACCTATTATTACCATTTTGTTGTTGGCTTTTAGTAAGTTTGATAGTTCGACCACCTCTTCGTAAAAAGCTGTTAGACAGGTTATTCCGACGATGCTAATGTTTTCTCTGTTCAATATGTCTATAATCTGCTGGTTTGACAACCCATTGTTTAATGCATCAATAATAAGAGCCTGGTGTCCTTTTGATTTCAAATAGGATGCTAAATAACCAATCCCTAATGGCGGAGTAATTATATGAGAATCATAATTTGGTCTTATAAGTGCGATTGTTTTGGCTTGATTTGCTTTCATTAAAGCCTTTCTCCGGTTTTAAATGTAAAATCTGAAACTGATAATTTGTAAAAAAGATTTTATTGCTACAGAAATAAAATTTGAGATTTTTATAGAAGAAGTCCCGTGTTCTCTGGATAAATGAATAACATTTGTTTCGTATAAATTAAGTTTTTTCATCCCAACATAACCTGATATTATTACGTTAGGTGCAAAGGTGTTTTGAGGTATTTTGTGAAATAGTTCAACAAACTTTTCTGATTTCATCAATCTATATGGGCTGTTAACATCAGAAGGACCTTTTCCATAAAATAACCTTACACAGAGCCTAGATGCTATGCTCATCAGTTTCCTTAAAAAGGATTGTTCTCTGTTTGTTCTTTTACCGATTAGAAAATCATATTCGTTTCTTTTATTCCATAGTTTATGAAAATCTTCTATACTCATTTCGTTATCAGAGTCTATTTGAAAAATCCATTCATAATTTTTTGCTGCCAGTTTATAACCTTTTAAAATGGTTGGGCCGTGCCCTGAGTTAGGCTTATTCATTATAAAGAGGTTTGAAGATTTTTCTGCAATTGTTTTTAATACTTTTTCAGAATTGTCCGTTGAGCCATCATTCAATACGAATAAGTCGTAGCAAATGCCAAGGCAGTTAAGCTCTTTTAAACACGAGTCTATAGTGCTTTTTATCAGCTCTTCTTCGTTATATAGCGGTATTATGACAGCCAGGTCTTTCATTTATAATTGTTTCCTATATGTGTTTTCAAATGTAGTTAGTGCGTTTTTGACAGTGGTATCCATATTCCAGTACTTATATTTTCCAAGACGTCCGCCTAGAATTATATTTTCATTTTTGTTTATTTCTTCAACATACAAAGAGTATATTTTTGAGTTAACTTCATCTTCAACTGGATAATAAGCATCAATTCCTTTTCTGTAATTTTGCGGGTATTCTATACTTATAAAAGTTTTTGGTGAATTATATATTTGAGTTCTTTCTTTGTGGAAATGTTTAAATTCGTGCGTTCTTGTGTGTTTTACATCTAAGTCAGAATAATTCATAACAGAAACGCCTTGATAATCTTTATAATCAAGTATTTCATATTCAAAAGCTAATGATCTCCACTCTAATTCTCCATACTTATAGTCAAGTAATTCATCTACCATGCCTGTATATATTATTTTGCAATCAGCAGGAATTTGATCTTGAATATCTTTATAGGTTGTATTTAATTGAATTTCAATATTTTCGTGACTTAATATGTTCTTAAAGAGTTTTGAATATCCATCTAGTGGAATCCCCTGATAAAAATCTGAAAAATAGCCAGTGTCGAAGTTTGTCCTTACAGGAAGTCTTTCGATTATTGAGGAAGGGAGTTCATTAGGGTTTTTACCCCATTGTTTTGTTGTGTATCCTTTTACAAAAGCATCATATAACTCTTTACCGATTAGTGAAAGAGCTTTTTCTTCTAAATTTTTAGGATTTTTAATGTTTGCGTTTGCTATTTTTTGCTTGATTAAAAGTTCAGCCTCATATGGGTTTAAACCTAAGTTGAAATAAGAATTTATGGTCTCCAAGTTAATAGGCATAGGATAATATTTGTTATTATGCTTTGTTATAACTTGATGTTGGTATGTGTTGAACGAAGAAAACTGATTTATGTAATCCCATACTTTTTTTGAGTTGGTATGGAATATATGAGAACCATACTTGTGGTATTCGATTCCTGAGGACTCATCTATAGAAGAATAACAGTTGCCGCCGAGGTGGTTGCGTTTATCTATTATTAAAACTTTTTCGTTTAATTCAGAAGCTATTTTCTGCGCAAAAACAGCACCCCAAAATCCCGCACCAACTACTAAATTTTTAAGACCAGAATACTGCATGAAATCACCTAATAAATATAAATTATAGCAAAAAGAGCCGCACTTGTCTAAATGCTTTATTACAAATATAATATTAA
>JAEZOG010000022.1 GCA_023414155.1 Cyanobacteria bacterium OH_CFB_184
AAGTAATCATGAATATACTGGACAACGCTGCTTATGCTATTGATGAAAAAGGTGATGTCTGGATCAGAATTAAAACAGTTGACAATAGTGTTATAATTGAATTCGAAGATAATGGAAAAGGTATGGATGAAGCTACTGTCCAAAAAATCTTTAATCCGTTCTTCACAACAAAACCTGTTGGTCAAGGTACCGGTTTAGGTATGGCGATCAGCTATAAGGTAATCAAGAATCATCAAGGTGACATTAAGGTTGATACAGAAGTCGGCCGAGGAACTAAATTTACAGTCACGTTGCCTATAAACAGAGTTATTGAAGCAGAATCAAAAAAATCTGAAAACGAAAACGAGTTAGAATTGGAAATAATTGAATAATGGAATTATATAAAATATTACTTGTCGATGATGAAGAAGATAATTTAGCCCTATTGTACAGAACATTAAGAGGCAAATATGAGATTGAAAAAACAACTTCTCCATTGCAAGCTCTAGAGATGCTCAAAGAAAAACATTATGATCTTGTTTTATCTGATCATAAAATGCCTGAAATGGATGGGGTTGAGCTTTTAAAAAGAGTGTATGACCATTACCCAAACACAATGAGGCTGCTTGTAACAGCATATACTGATGCGAGTATTCTTATCGATGCAATTAATTATGCAAAAATATACAGATACATAAAAAAACCATATAGCCCTGATGAATTGTTGTTAACAGTTGCAAATACTTTAGAATATCTGCAATTAAAACTTGACAATGAAATGTTGATTACAGATCTTAAAGATTTATTTTCTGGCACAATCAAAGCTATTATTGAGGCATTAGATGCCAAAGATTCATTTACTCTTGGAAGAAGCCGCAGAGTTACTTTTTATACGATGAAAATTGTTGATGCTCTTGGCATTGCAAATAGTGATATAGCTAATAAGATTGAATTGGCAGGCCTATTGCACGATATCGGTATGATTGGTATTTCTGATGATATTTTGTATAAGGTTGAAAAATTAACCCCAGAAGAATATGAAGAAATTAAAAAACACGTAAAACACGGTGTTAGAATTCTTGAAGATATTAAACAACTAAGAGATGTTGTTGAAATTATAAAATATCACCATGAACATTATAATGGTAATGGGTATCCATTCGGCTTAAAAGGTGAAGAAATACCTATTGGGGCAAGAATAATAGCTGTTGCAGATGCTTTTGATGGTATGATATCATCTCGTGCATATAGAGAGCCATTAGACCCATATACTGCGCTTGCAAATTTAAAATCAAGATCAGGTGATCAATTTGATCCTGAAATAATAAATGCTTTTGAAAAGATTTTACCTTCAGCACTTGAAGAAGTTGCTAATTTTGAAATGAACAATTACAAGGCTGATTAATTCTTTTTTTGCTTTTTGATTTTATGATAAGATTATCCTAGAAAATAGGTTGCAAAGGATAGAATTATCATGAGAATGTCACAGCTTTTTGTTCAAACTTTAAGAGAATTCCCTGCAGATGCTGAGGTTATGAGTCATAAACTTCTGGTTAGAGCAGGATATATAAGAAAATTATCAAGCGGGATATACAATTACTTACCGCTTATGTGGAGAGTTCTAAAAAAAGTTGAGAACATCGTAAGAGAAGAAATGGATGCTGCTGGCGCTCAAGAACTTTTGATGCCTTTTGTTCAACCTCAAGAATTATGGGCAGAATCAGGTAGATGGGAAGTCTACGGAAAAGAATTAATGAGATTAAAAGACAGACACAACAGAGATATGTGTCTTGGACCGACTCATGAAGAAGTTATTACTTCTATTGCAAGAGAAGGCATTCGTTCTTACAAGCAGTTGCCTGTGAACTTGTATCAAATCCAGTCTAAATTTAGAGACGAAATAAGACCAAGATTTGGTTTGTTAAGAGGTAGAGAATTCATCATGAAAGACGCTTATAGCTTTGATACAGATGAAAAAGGGCTTGATGTTTCTTATGAAGTTATGGCTAAGGCTTATAAAAAAATCTTCGAAAGATGCGGATTGGAAACAAAAATGGTTCAATCTGATTCTGGAGCAATAGGTGGAAGTGTTTCTCACGAATTTATGGTTCTTGTAAATGAAGAGTCTGAAAATAATGCAGGGGAAAATGACGTTTTCTATTGTGAAAAATGTGATTACGCTGCAAATTCAAACCATGCAGTTTCAAAACTTCCTCAAGCACTTGAAGATGGAGGCTTTGATTCATTTAAAACAGTTGATACTCCTGATGTTAAATCTATTGAAGAATTATCAGAATTTTTAAAAGTTCCTCAAACAACTATCTGTAAATCTTTGGTCTATGTAGTAGACAAAGATTACGTTGTTGCGCTCATTAGAGGTGATAAAACCGTTGAAGAAACAAAGCTCATGAACGTTTTTGCAGGAAACGAGATCAGAATTGCAAGAGCTGATGAAATAGAAGAAATTATGACTAACAGTAGTTTTGCTGCAAAAGCAGGTTTTATTGGTCCAAAAGGACTTAAAAAAGTTAAAGTAGTTGCAGATGAGACAGTCAGAAATCTTAAAAACTTTGTTGTAGGATGCAACGAAAATGATAAGCATTTTGTAGGCGCAAATTGGAACGTTGATATCGAAATGCCTGAATTATTCGCAGATATCAGACTTGTTGAAAAAGGCGACGTTTGCCCAGAGTGCGGCGATACCTTGAAAGTCACAAGAGGTATAGAAGTAGGTAATATTTTTAAATTAGGAACTAAGTATTCTGCTGCTATGCAAGCTACTTTTACAGATGAATCAGGAAAAGAAAAACCTTTTGTTATGGGTTGTTATGGGATCGGAATTTCTAGAACCGCAGCTTCAGCTGTAGAAAGACACCATGATGACTTTGGCATCAAGTGGCCAATGTCTTTAGCTCCTTATCACGTGGTTGTAGTTCCTGTTAATACTAAAGATGAAAAGCAAATGGCGATAGCAGAAGATATATATGCTCAACTAAAAGAGGCTAACGTTGAAGTTCTTATCGATGATAGAGATGAAAGAGCAGGCGTTAAATTTAAAGATGCTGATCTTATCGGTATACCGTTCAGAATAACTGTTGGTAAAACGATTGAGCAAGGTCTAGTTGAATTTAAAATCAGAGAAAATGGCGAAATGAATACTATACTTCCTCAGGAGGCAGTAAATAAGGTAATTGAAGCTGTAAAAAATGTCAAATAGTAATCTTAAACTATCAATTGCTCATTTGTATCCGAAACTCCTTAATATATATGGGGATTTTGGGAATGTTCTTACGATTATAAAAAGATGCGAAGCAAGAGGAATAGAAATTTCTCTTACAAATATCGATATTGGTGATGATATTGATATCAATTCTTTTGATTTGTATTTTATAGGTGGCGGGCAAGATAAACAGCAAATTGAAGTTGCAATTGAATTAAAAAAACACGAATCTATTCTCAATGATGCAAGTCAAAATAATTCAGTTTTTCTATCTATTTGCGGAGGATATCAGCTTTTTGGAAAATATTATCAGCCCCATGAAGGTGACAGATTAGAAGGAATAAATTTACTAGATGCCTATACAGTAGCCGGTAATAAACGTTTTATCGGTAATGTAACTGCAGAAACTGATTTTCTCGAGCCTAAAACGCTTGTCGGTTTTGAAAACCATAGCGGTTTAACTTTTTTAGAAGAAGGAACAACGCCATTAGCTAAAATAATTGTCGGTAATGGAAATAACGGCAAGGATTATTATGAAGGCGCAAGAAAAAACAATGTATTTGGAACATATTTGCACGGTTCATTAC
>JAEZOG010000029.1 GCA_023414155.1 Cyanobacteria bacterium OH_CFB_184
TCTCTGGGCTTCATTTGGCCGACCCCCGGATTTTGCAATGAAAAACTGCATTTATTTTATGCCACTAATTTAACCTTTCACAAACCAAATCCTGATGAAGGCGAAATTATTGAATTTATGGAAGTCAAAAAACTACATGTTTTTGACATGATAAGAAACGGGCAAATAAATGATGCAAAGACAATTTGCGCACTTATGAGGGCTTATTTATAATGATAAAAATGGTTGTTGTTGATATTGATGGAACCATATTAAGTCAAAACTGCGGGATATCGCAGAATTTAAAAAACCACATAAAAAAGTTAATAGAAAAAGACATAAAAGTTGTTATTGCAACAGGCAGAATGCACTGCTCAGCTAAACAAATCGCAAAAGAACTGGGTACTGATACTCCTATCATTTCTTATCAAGGCGGTCTTATAATTGATTCAAAAAATCAGCTTATGTGCGCGAAGTATTTTGATAAAAATTTAGCCAGAGATGTAATTCAAAAATTAAGAGAAGAAAACATTCACATAAATATTTATATAGACGATAACCTAATTGCCGAAAACGAATCTAAATACTTAAAAGACTACGCAGATGGAAAGTTTATAGAATATGAAATAGTAGAATCCCTCGATAATGTTGATTTCAAAAACCTAAATAAAATCTTGGGGATTGATTATGATACAAATAAAATTGATTCACTAGTAAAACGCCTCAGTGATTTTTACAAGGAAAGTTTATACATCGTTAAATCAACACCATACTTTTGTGAAGTGTCACACCCTGAAGCCACAAAAGGAAATGGCATTAGATTTTTAGCTCAGCAATGGGGAATAAAACAAGAAGAGATAATGGCAATCGGCGATCAAGATAATGACATTGAGATGCTTCTTGCAGCAGGCGTAAGGGTTGCGATGGGAAATGCCACAGAAAATTTAAAACAAGTAGCTAACTATATAACAAAAACTGTAGATGAAGACGGGGTTGTCCACGCAATTCAAGAATTTATTGGAATAAAGGTGTAAGATGGAATATAGAATTGGGCAAGGTTTTGACCTTCATAGGCTTGAAGAAAATAGAAAATTAATCTTAGGCGGAATCGAAATAGATTATGAAAAAGGATTACTAGGGCATTCAGATGCTGATGTTCTCGCTCACTCAATAACAGATGCACTTTTAGGCGCTCTGGCTTTAGGTGATATAGGCACGCATTTTCCTGATAATGACCCAAAATACAAAGGAATAGATAGCCTTATCTTGCTAAAAAAAGCATATGAACTTGTAAAAGAAAAAGGATATGTAATAAACAATCTGGATAATACAATTCAAGCTCAAGAACCGAAGATGAAACCTCATATCCCATCTATACAAAAAAAATTAGCAGAAGTATTAGAAATAGATTTATCGCAAATTTCAATCAAAGCTAAAACAATGGAAGGTCTTGATTCAGTCGGTGAAAAAAAAGCAATTTCTGTTCACAGTATAGCCTTGCTAAGAAAAAGTAAATAGACAATTTTTATCCTTTATTGACAAAGAATTGTATGGGATTTAATATACTCATGTTCATAACTGAGGAAAATTTAAGTGAAAATAAATAGCATCAACTCTATAAACAGCCTGTACCTCAAATCTTCTATCAATAAAGTGAGTACAAATCCTATAACTTTTTCAGCAAAACCTGATGAATCAGATTCGTTTGTGAAAAATAAAGATGACAAATTCATTGAAATAAAAGGTATAAATAAAGATTTTGACCTTGAATACACAGAAAAACTAACAAAAGATGGTTTGCCTATTGAGCGCAAAACATTTTTTGATGATGGCAAAACGCTTTGGAGAAAAGAGGAATTTAAAAACGGACTCCCTTCAAAAACACAAACTTACGCAGAAACAGGTGAACTTGTATATCTTACCACCTATGAAGAAGGCGTCATAAGTGAAGAAAGACACTATAATACAGAAGATGAACAAACTTTTATTTCAATGAAAGATGACAATCTTGAAATTACAAAAGAAAAAACAGACGGCTATCTAAACTCAATAAAAACATATAAAAACGGAATAATAGACAGAGAAAAATTTTTTCATGAAGATGGAAAAACCTTGCATCTTGATTTTAAACATGATGAAAACGGAAACTTAACAGGTATAGATTCGTTCAGAGAAGACGGCACTCCATATCACTCTATTTGGGAGGCCAGAAACGGTTTTTGCCCAGAAAAGGAATGCGAAGACGAGTTTGGAATACCATATAAAGATTATCCTAAAATCTTTGGAAAACGAAAAAAACTTCCTTGGGCAAAGTCTTAATATTAAAAAAGAGTTATCAATAAAGATAACTCTTTTTATATGTATACTAACTTAAGATTATCCTTTTAAAGAATCGATCAATTCTTCAATAGTTTTTTGCTGAGTTGATAATTCTTCTATTCTTGCTTTTGTTTGTTCAATCAGTTCAGCAGGCGCATTTGAAACAAATTTTTCGTTTTTCATTCTGCCTTCTAAACTATTCTTCTCGTTTAATAATTTCTGAAGTTTTTTATCCTGTCTAGAGATTTCTTCATTCAAATCAATCAAACCTGCAAGCGGTATTATTATTTTAGAGTTGCCTACAACTGCTGAAGCTGACTGTTTAAATGAAAGCGCAACCTCATCAGAATAAGAAATATTTTCTACTTTTGCCAGTCTTTTAATATAAGCTTCAACTTTTTCGAAAATAGCTTTTTCACTCTCTGTAGCAACAACGTTTATATTAACCTTGGTTGAAACAGGGATGTTAAAGCTTTGTCTTACGTTTCTAAGCGATTTAATCGTTTCAAACACAAGCTCCATTTGAACATTTTCTTCTTTGAAACTAAGTGATTTTTCATAAACTGGGAAATCAGCTCTCATTATAGCTTTAACTTCTGTTTTCAATGGCAGTAATTGCCATATAGCCTCTGTAATATGCGGCATTATAGGGTGAAGCAATCTTAAAGTCATATCAAGAACATATCTTAAAACCCTTTGTGTATTAGCTTTGATATTTTCATCTTGAAGCTGAATTTTTGCTATCTCTACATACCAATCACAATATGAATTCCAGAAGAAATCATACAACAGGTGAGCGGTTTCACCGATTCTGTAATTTTTAATATTCTCGTTTGTTTCATTGGCTGTTTCATTTAATTTGTTTAAAATCCACTTATCCGCGAGTGTTAAGTTATCAAAATCGATTTCTTTATCATCAACCCCTTCAAGATTCATAAGCACGAATCGAGAAGCGTTCCAGATTTTATTTGCAAAATTTCTGCCGTATTCAAACTTCTCATCACCAACTTTGATGTCTTGACCACCATATGTACAAAGTGAAGTAAGAGTAAATCTAAGAGCATCACTGCCGTATTTATCGATGATTTCAACAGGGTCAATCGTGTTGCCTTTAGATTTCGACATTTTTTGTCCGAATTCATCTCTTATTAATCCGTGGATATAAACGGTTGAGAATGGTGCTTTATCAGTGAATTCATACCCCATAGTAATCATTCTTGCGACCCAGAAGAAAATAATATCAAATCCAGTAACTAAAGTAGTTGTTGGATAGAATTTTTTAAAATCAGGAGCTTCAGCATTTGGCCAGCCCATAGTAGAAAATGGCCATAAGCCTGATGAGAACCAGGTATCTAGAACATCTGAATCTTGAGTGTATTTAGAAGGATCGGGATTTTCCTTAGCTACAACCATCTCACCTGTTTCATTATGGTAATATGCAGGAATTTGATGTCCCCACCACAATTGACGAGAAATACACCAGTCTCTGATATTTGTCATCCAGCCTAGATAATTTTTTGTCCATCTTTCAGGAACGAATTTTATCTCACCCTTGTCGATGCAATCGATTGCTGATTTTGCAAGAGGCTCCATTTTCACAAACCATTGTTCTGACAATAACGGTTCGATTGTAGTGTTACAACGCTGACACTTGCCTACATTGTGCTCATGATCTTTTACTCTTATTAAAGAGTTATTTAATTTTAAAAGCCCAATGGTTTTTTCTCTTGCTTCGTATCTATCTAAGCCTTGAACATCAGGATGTACTTCAGCGCAAGCTTTCATTTTTCCTTCACCATCAATAACCCAGATTGGCTTTAAATTATGTCTTTTACCGATTTCGTAGTCATTTGGATCGTGAGCAGGAGTAATTTTTAATGCACCTGTACCAAATCCTTTTTCCACGTATTCATCTGCAATAATAGGGATTTCTCTTCCTGTTAAAGGGATACAAACTGTTTTACCGATTAAATCCTTGTACTTATAATCATTAGGATTAACTGCAACTGCAACGTCTCCATAAATTGTTTCAGGTCTTGTTGTAGCAACGACTACTGCCCCAGGTTCATCTTTTAAAGGATAGCTTATTTCCCATAAATGTCCTGCTTCAGTTTCATATTCAGTTTCAACATCAGAAATAGCACTCTGACAACGAGGACACCAGTTTACGATGTATGCGCCTTTATAAATCAATCCTTTTTCAAATAATTTTATAAATACTTCTTTTACTGCCTCTGAGCAACCTTCATCAAAGGTAAAACGCTCTCTGGATCTATCAAATGATGCGCCTAATCTTTTAAATTGGTTTAAAATAGCGCTCTTATGCTCGTTAGCCCAGTCCCAAGTCTGCTCAAGGAATTTTTCTCTTCCAAGATCGTGTCTTGAAACACCTTCTTCTCTAAGTTTTTTCTCAACTACGTTCTGTGTAGCGATTCCTGCATGGTCAGTCCCTGGAAGCCAAAGAGCTTCATAACCTGACATTCTGTGATAACGAACAAGTATATCTTGCAAGGTCCCATCTAGTGCGTGTCCCATATGGAGAACACCTGTGACGTTAGGTGGGGGTATAACTATAGAGT
>JAEZOG010000050.1 GCA_023414155.1 Cyanobacteria bacterium OH_CFB_184
CATAAGTCAAGAAAGGAATGGTTAGACTATTAATTTGATTTGATTATTACATATATTTGTATAGTATGCAAATTTATAAATATTTGTTAACATTCTTTGTGTCGTCGGGTTTTGACTGGTAAAATGAACTAAACAAAGGTAAATTATATGAAAATCGGCATTGTAGCACTTGGCCTTATTGGTGGCTCTATATTAAAATCACTTTCAAACAAAAATTTTGAGATTATAGTTGTATCGCAAAACAAAGACACACTAGAAAAAGCAAAAACATTCGTCGATAAATGCACAGATAAACTCGAAGATACGAGAGATTGTGATCTTGTTTTTGTCTGCACGCCTATAAATAATACCCTTGAAACACTAGATAAACTTGAAAAAATAGTGAGATCTGATTGTATCGTTACAGACGTTGCAAGTGTCAAAGAATTTGTTATGGAAAAAGAAAGACCATATAAATTTGTAGGCTCACACCCGATGGCAGGAACAGAATTTAGCGGGTTTGATGCATCTTTTAAAGAATTATTTAAAGAAGCAAAATGGGTATTAACTCCAGGCGACAATGCTTCTAAAGAAGACATAAAAAAACTCTCGGATATAATAGAGCTTACTGGGGCTAAAACGATTATATCTAATGCAAAAGAGCACGATAAAGCAGTTGCACTGATAAGCCATATGCCGATGCTCATTTCTCAGGCTCTTTTTGATGTTGCATCTAAAAATGAATTAGCAATGAAACTTGCATCTAGCGGATTTAGAGATATGACAAGATTAGCTATGTCAAACACGACTATGGCAGACGATATGCTTAACTTTAACAAAGATGAAATCGACTCTGCAATCCAAACGCTTGAAGAATCAATCCAAAATCTAAAAAACAAAAATTATCTCGAGACGATAGTGAAAATAAAATCATCTCGAGAAAAAATGTATTCAAAAGAAGGAAAAAACCTTATTTTGTAGCTTCAAACGCTTCTTTTATAGACTTTTTAAAATCAGGTTTTAAAACCCCAACTTCAGTTATGATGCCTGAAATAAGTTCATTTGGAGTCACATCAAAACCAGGATTTATAACGTTTACTTCTTTAGCGCAAACCCAATCCCCGTTAATATGAGTAACTTCATCGTGCGATCTTTCTTCAATTGGAATTTCTGCACCTGAATTTATATTTCTATCAATTGTAGATAAAGGAGCAGCTATATAAAAAGGTACGTTATGATACTTCGCCGCTATTGCAACTGTATAAGTTCCGATTTTATTGGCGGTGTCCCCATTTGCAGCAATTCTGTCCGCTCCGACAACCACCATATCAATCATTCCTTTACTCATAAAATATGAGCACATACCGTCAGTGATAAGAGTTGTAGGAATTCCATCCATCGTAAGTTCCCAAGTGGTAAGTCTTGCACCTTGTTGTCTTGGTCTTGTTTCATCTGCAAAAACCTTTATAGAAGGATCTTTAGCAAAAGCAGAACGAATCACACCAAGTGCAGTTCCGTAACCCACGGTAGCCAAAGCTCCAGCGTTGCAGTGAGTCAAGATAGTTGCTCCTTTTGGAACAAGTTCAGCTCCAAATTCCCCCATTTTTTTATTTATTTGGATATCTTCATTTTCCATTTTTATAGCATTTTGAACAAATGCATCAACAAGCTCAGAAACACTATCTGTATAGATAGAACGAACATAATCCATTTGTTTATCAACCGCCCATGCCAGATTAACAGCAGTCGGTCTTGAACTTTTCAAATACTCTGCTTTCTTGTTCAGTTCAGTTAAAAACTCTGACTTGTCAGCAAAAGCTTTTGACAATTCTTGAGCAGCAAGAGCAACGCCATGAGCACCGGCAATACCGATTGCAGGAGCGCCTCTGACAATCATATCTTTTATTGCGAAGAACATTTCCTCACAAGTTTTTATGTCTACAGTTTTAAATTCATAAGGTAAAATAGTCTGATCAATCATTCTTGAAAAGTCTTCTACCCATTCTATTGTTTTTATTTTTGATTCAAATGCCATAATTTCTTCCTACATATCTATATGAAACGTCTCGTTTTCTTCTTCTTTATTCAATATCTGATCATAAAAATACAAAGTAGCCAATGCAGAAAACGCATTTATAAGCGCACTTAGTATAGCTACAAAAATTATTATCATTATAAGAACAAAAAATCCGATTCTAAAAAGCATACTTATGCCCAAATAATATGAGCCTTTGTAAAACAAACCTATAATCGTCGCCAATGGAACAAAAGTAAGCGAAAAACCGATAAAAGACATAAATCCAATTAGTGATCCGTACAAAATACCATCTTTTGGAATAATTCTATTTATAATATCTTTCTTTTTTAAATAAACCAAAATGGCCGTAGATGACAAAAACATCACCGTTAGAAAGGAAACAAGCCCAACATAAGGAACGATTGTGACAATCCCTAACGCCGCACCTAATATTAAAGACAATATAGTCATTTGTTTCATTAAAACTTTATTCATTTTTTCTCCTTGTTCTACAAAGCGTTTGAGCTTCTGGCATGGCACAAAGCAAT
>JAEZOG010000174.1 GCA_023414155.1 Cyanobacteria bacterium OH_CFB_184
TTGCAAGCATAATAAAGCTTTTGGAAAAATTAAGAAAAACTTTTTCATACATTATTATCGATAACAATTCTACGATAGATAACAAGCTGACTTCGATTTTTGAAGTGTCCGATTTGATTTTGTTTATCACTGCAGCAAATCTTCCTACTCTTAGAAATTGCCAAAGATGTCTGGAATTGTTTGATAAATTCGGTTATAAAGAAGATAAGGTCAAGCTTGTTTTAAACAGGTATATAAGTAACGATGATTATAAAATCGAAGATGTAGAAGCGGTTTTAAGTAAAAATATTTTTTGGAAAATTCCAAACAATTATTTTTCTGTAATAGACGCTATAAACAAAGGTATCACAGTAAAAGAACTGAACGAATCGTCAAATATTGCAGAGAATTTTAGACACCTTGCACAAGAAATAATTAATAGAGCTTAAAATGTCACTAAAAAGCAGATTGTTAAATAAAAATTCTAAGCTTAAAAAAGAAGAGCAAACACTTGCCATTCCTTCTTCGACAACTTTTGATGTTCTTAATTATTTTGAAAATAATCCACATATCTCATCGGTTTTAATGTATGGTGCGGATAAGATTTTTGTCGAAAAAGATGGAATATTAAAAGAAGCCGATATATTTTTAAAAGATGATCAATCTTTGGTTTCAATCATCGAAGGTATAGCCAATCAATATGATAGAATTATAAACTCTCAAAACCCTTCTTATACAATTATTCTGGCAAATGGTATAAAAATCACTGCGATGATGGCCCCATTGTTAAAAGAAGGTGCGTTTCTGTCATTAAAAAGACAAAGCAAGTGTTCAAAAAACTTTGATGGAATAATCGATAATAAAATAATAAGTAACGAAATTTCATTGTTTATAAAAGGATGTCTGGCTGCAAAGTTGAATGTATTTGTTAACTCTCATGCACAGGTAAATAAAGCAAACATTTTGAATTATATAACAAATCAAATCCCGTCTGGAGAAAGCATCGTTACGATGGAATCTTTTCCTCAGCTGAAAATAAAAAGAGATAGTGCTTTAGGAATGATAAAGCATAAAGGCAGTTTTTCAAAAACCTTAAGAAAAGCCATAAATTTAGGTCACGACAGGATCGTCGTATCAGAAGCTACTATAAATGAACTTGTTGCAATATTTGAGTACATAAACTTTGGTCACAGCGGATTTTTAGCGTCTTTTTCTTCTAAATCATATGAAGAAATGCTCACATCACTGCAAAATTTGATTATGCTCTCCTTTCCGAATTTATCTGAAGAGAACGCGGCTTCATTGATTTATTCTTCAATTGATATAATCGTATTTGTAGACAAAACAAAAGATGGAACAGAAAGAATTACTAAAATTGCAGAGTTGGTAAAAACAAAATCAGGTATTAAAATTCAAGATTTATTTGTTTGGAAAGAAAGCAAATCTAAAACAGATAAATTTAATGGCTCTCACTATTCTACAGGTGATGTCTCCAGATTTTTTACAGATAGTGCCCTATCTGGATTAGGATTTTTAGAAGAGTATTTTAACAAAGAATATAAACATAATTATATTGAATCTAAAGTGTCTAAAAATTCGCTTTCACTTTCTAAAACCAAAAAAAATTCTTCATCTGAAAAATTAAGCAAATATAAATCCTTAAAAGATAAAATTAAGAAGCAATCCACATAATGTTTGTTAATAAATATTAAAAATAAATTGAAAAGTAAACAATAATTTTTTTTCGATTTTTCATATAAAAGACAATTTATAAAGGAGTTATGCAAATGAAAGTCTCGTTTGGTCAATTTTCTGCAAAATCAATACCTATGGTTTCAACCGCAAATCATAACAGTAAAAATATTTCAGTGAGTGATACCGCTACAAATGCACCAAAAGAACTAATAAGTTCTAAAGGCGTTATGGCAATCCGTGCTTCTGTACTTTCTGGAGTCTCATTCAAAGGACAAAAAAGAGAAGAAGAATCATTCAAAAACGGAGCAAGACAGGTAATCAAATATGATGAAGATGGTGGAGTCGTTCAAAAAGTAAATTTCGCTTCAGATAATAAAACGGTAAAAAGTATAGAAGATATGGCTCAAAAAACAGTTGTGACCTTTAGAGAAGATGGATCAATTCTGTCTGTTAATGATCAAAATCTTGGAGCTGAAATCCATTATAAAGGAGATGGTGAAACTATCTCTTACATAAACGATTTTGAAAACGAAAAAGTTATATATTTTAAACAAGATGGAATGATGATTGATCATGAAGTTGATTATAAAGGCAGAGTTTATCTTCCATAAGGTTAAAATATACTCTATACAAGAAAAATCAAACAATAAATGAAAGAATAATCAGGTTCTTTCATTTTTTTTTGCGAAAAATAATCTTGTTCGCTCAGACAAATACATTATTTGTTTTAAAAAAACTACATCAATAAATAGTACTAATACATTATTGGTCTGATTGGTGTTATAAATCAACTACCCCTTTTGAACTAGTAGGCCGATGGGTCTAAAGAGTTTGTTATGACCAGCTTTTTACTTGTTTATAGACCATCTGGTCTAAACCTTCAAATACACCCAAAACACAAATAAGATAAACCTTTTAGTCGATGAGAGGCTACTCCATTTAGAGGTAATATGCATAGTGTAAGTGAAGTATTTACAAAATTTATGATAAAGATTTGGGGAGGAAAAATGAGAAGAGGCGTGGAGTTTAAAAGGAAAGCAAAGATTATTTTAGTAGATGACAATTTTGATCATTTAGCTGGAATAAGAGAGCTTATCGGTCTTGAAAGCGACTTCGACGTTATTGCGACAGCAACAAATGCTAATATCGCAATTAGTTTAATTAAAAAATACCAACCCGATATCGTGCTAATGGATATCAACATGCCTGAAAAAGATGGGCTAACAGCGATTAGCGAAATCGAAAAATTGAATTTAGGGGTAAAAGTTATAGCTTTAACAGGATACGATGATCCGGATCTAATCTTTAGAGCTATGAAAATTGGGGCAAAGGGGTATATTCTAAAAACTATGGCTTCAGCTCAATTGATTTATGCAATTGAAGAAGTTTCACAAGGGAAAGTGTATCTACCGTCTGCGTTATCTTCTCGTTTCTTCGAATATTTCCAAAAATCATTCCGCGAGGAAGCAACAGTTGTATCTGATGGAGAAAACTTGCTTTCATACCTTACACAAAGAGAAGAAGAAGTTTTAGACTTATTAACTCAAGGTGTAACGTATAAAGGCGTAGCTCAAAAATTGTTCATCAGCGAAACTACAGTTAAAACTCATGTGAACAACATTTTCCAAAAATTACAGGTAAATGATAGAACACAAGCGGTATTGTACGCATTGAACAACGGCTTTGCTAACAAAAGAAAAATGAAAATTGCAATCTAACAGAAGAAAAAATGAGTAAAAATAACTTTAAAAAACAAAAAAATATACTTAGAGAATTCATTGTCGATGAGTATACCAAAGAATATAGCAAACAGACCATAATTGGTCTGTTTCGCTCCATAGTTGAGCCTGTAATTGAGGCTTCAAGTCAAGATTCTTTGGTAGTTTTCAGGCTTTTCGACACAGAAGGTGTTGCTTCAGCTGTAAAAAGGCTGGAGTTCTCCAGTGCAAAAGTATATTCATTTTGTGATGAAGTTAAATCTGATAGCATTGTAAATGTCGAAAAAGATGGTATTTGGGATAGTGTAGAATTTATCATGGTATTGGCGCCAAGATATTCAGCGGTTCTTGTTTGGGATTATTCATTGTCTTCTTCTAAGGACTTTTCAAAAATTTGTTTGATATACAACTCAAGAACAGTTGCAGATGTAGCCAAGGTTATTTTTGATAATTCAAAAATCAATCTGGATGAATATTTAACAACTTATGCTCCTGACAGAAGGGAAAATGAGCTTTTGAATGTTTCCATCAATAAATTAGTTAGAAGTTTCAATTCTGCTAATGAAGAGATTGTTATTACAGAGGCAGAAAAGCAAGATATTTCAAAAACTCATGAGTTATTAAACGAATATGAATATACTGCTGATAAGGCAAAAATCATAGCCCATGAAATAAAAAATCATCTTTCTGTTATTGATTTATACACAAAAATTACAGAAAAAAGAATTGCTGATGTTAAAGCCGATAAAACAGTTATCGAATCTATTGAAAATGCAATCAGAAGCATAAGATATTCAACTTATTCTATAACTCAATTTATCAGTGAGCTAAAAACTTTTGCAAAACCTATTCTTGTAGAAAAGAGAATAACACCTATTATTGAAGATGTAGTTGGTCTTACTTCTCCAAAAGCACAAGAAAATAACGTAAAAATTGAATACTTTATAAAAGATGATTTAAGAGTTCATGTGGATGAAATAAAAATCCATAGTGTTCTTATAAATCTTATTTATAACGCTATTGAATCAATGAAAAATGGCGGCGAAATTTTTATCGAATGTGAGCAAGATAAAAACTTTGCCAGAATAACAATAAAAGACAACGGTGAAGGCATTTTGCCGGAGCTTCAAGATAAAATCTTTGAAGAAGGATTCACTACAAAGCTCACAGGAAACGGACTTGGTCTTCATATATGCAAAAGCTTGATGAAAGAGCAATATGGAGAAATAAATCTGCTTAAATCAGATGAGAATGGCACTCAGATGGAAATTTTAGTACCAATTATCTAAGAGGAGAGAAAAATGGAAGCACTTGGAAGTTCAAGAGCAATAGAAATTACTAAACTTGCTATGGATGGTCTTTTGATGAGACAGCAGGCGATTTCGGCGAACACTGCCAACGTAAATACGCCTAATTATCAGAGAAAAGAAGTTGCTTTTGAAGATCAGTTAAGAAATATTCTTCAGCAAGAAACAGCCAAAACAAACATAAAATTAGCGAATAGTGCGGCGGTATCTTACAATGCAACGGCGCTTGATCAAGTGAAAAGACCGACAGAACACCAATTAGCTTTGCTAAATCAAAATAGCTTTAAAGGTTATAAGCCAGAAGTTATAAGTGATTTGGCTGATACAGACCCTGCAACAGGCAACAATGTCAATATTGAAAAAGAAATGATGGATATGGCTAAGGCAGGTACACAATACGGAATCTTGGCATCGTTAGAATCAAGGATGTTAAATGGATTAACCGAAGTAATTAAAGGAACAGGAGCGTAATAGATGAGTTTTGATGTTTTTGATGTTTCTGCCTCAGGTATGCAGGCTCAAAGAATAAAACTTGATGCTATTTCAAGTAATATAGCAAACATTAACACCACAAGAAATCCAGATGGAACACCTGGGGTGTATGCGAAAAAAGAAGTATCTTTTAGAGCTATTTATATGGATAAAATGGGTCAAGCCCCGGCTTTTCCAAACGGCTCTCATGAGGCATATTTTAATTCTTCTGATAATGCGGTTTCTTTAAGAGGTGGAGTTTCTTTCGACGAAAAAAACTTATCTCAAGGAGTAGAAGTTGCGGCAATAGAAGATAGCAAAGATCCACATAGAGTTGTCTATGATCCTTCTCATCCTGATGCAAATGCAGACGGGTATGTGACTTTGCCAAACGTAAATATCGTCGAAGAAATGGTAAATATGGTAAGTGCTTCAAAAGCGTATGAAGCAAATGCAGCAGCAGCAGAAACTGCAAAAACAATGATTAGCGCTGCTATGAAAATATAAAAATCAAGGTTAATTTTTAGGGAAAATCGAGGAGAAAACAATGAGTGATTCAATGGGAGGAATAAATAAGTTCGGGATGAATTTTTCACCTATTTCATCATACAATAAGGTTTTAGAAAATAACCTTGGTTCAACAGGCATGGATAGTGCAAACAATGCCTTAAATAATTTTGATAATATTTTAAATAACCAAATGATGAATATGGATGCGCAGTCTCAAAATGCAGATCCTTTCGCTATGGGTGTTTCTATGGATGTAAATGCAGTAAATCCACATTCTAACAGTGTTCAAAAGGTAGATTCAAGGTTGATTACGGCAGTATCAAATGATTCTCCTGTTTCTGATACTGCAAATTCTTTTGGTAAAGCGTTATCAAATGGTATAAATTCTTTAAACGAAAAGCAGGTTGAAGCCCAAAGAGCCATTGAAACACTAGCATCAGGTGGTGATATAAGTGTTCATGATGTAATGATAGCAAGCCAAAAGTCGAGTTTAAATATGCAAATGGCGATGCAGCTTAGAAATAAAATACTTACTGCCTACAATGAGCTTTACCAAATGAGATTTTAAGCTAAATTTACATATTTGAAAAAACATAATTTAAAGGTTATATTTTTAGTAACTGTATAATAAGGGAAAAAAGTTGAGTAACAATTATTTTAAACTATTTAAAGATGATATGAGTCGATTATGGAGAGGGTTGGATTTGTCCAAACGATTTGGGCTTGTTGTCCTTGTCGTAATTACTCTTGTAACTGCTACTTACTTTTTAGTTAAGTCTACAGAGCCTAATTGGACTACCTTATATACTGATTTGTCAGAGCCTGATTCTGTTGCGATTGTAGAAAGTCTGAAAAAAAGCGGATATCCCTACAAAATAAGTACAGATAAAAAATCTATATTGGTACCTATTGAAATGCAGGATGAATTAAGGGTTTTTGTAGCTGAAAATGATCTTATTAAAGACAGTTCACCTGGTTTTGAGTTGCTTGATAACCTACAATTAGGTTCAACTGAGTTTAAAAATCAACTTACAAAACAAAGAATTTTCCAGGGCGAATTAACTCGTTCTATAGAAAAAATTAACGGAATTAAAAAAGCCAGAGTTCAAATCGCAGAACCAGAAAGATCTGTTTTTGAGGATAAAGACGAGGCTCCTTCTGCTTCTGTTGTTTTAATTCTTGAACCCGGCTACAAATTAAAAACAACACAAGTAAAAGCTATTAAAAATTTAGTTGCTTATTCTGTTCCAAGAATGACTCCAGAGAAAGTTTTCATCACTGATCAGTCAGGAAACAGTTTAACCGATGAAATAGAAAAAAACTCAAGTGATATTGAGAGCTTTAGAACAAACTTGGAAGATCAAACCGCTAAAAAAATCCAAAGTGTATTAGATAAAATAGTCGGGAAAGATAATGCCACTGTCCAAGTAAGTGCAGAAATCGATTTTAATACGACCCGCTCTACTATTGAGAGCTATACTCCTGTTACTCCTGATTCAAAATCCGGTGTTTTAACAACAGAACAGACAGAAACTGAAGTTTACGATAATCCAAATTCTGCAACGACTGCTACAACTGATGCTGCAGCTAAAAAGAATTTGAACTACCAAAAACAAAGAACATCTGCTACTTATAGTGTTTCTAAGGAAATAAAGCAAATTGTGTATGCTCCTGGAAGCGTAAAAAGAATGACTATTGCAGTTGCAGTTAATAAAATCCTTACAGAAAAAGAAAAAGAAGAACTGAATAATTTAATAATAACAGCTAGTGGTGCAAATATTGAGCGCGGTGATGTTATCAACGTAACTAGCCTTCAATTTGCTTCTCTTCAAGAAGAACAGCAAGAAAAACAAGCTGCTATTGCTCAGTATGAAAAAGAATCACAATCAGATTTACTGTTCAATAAGATACTCCCAATGGTTGTATTGCTGATCTTAGGTGGCGGCGCGTTGTTTGTATTAAGCTCTTTCTTAAAGAATTTTGGCGGCAGATCATCTGGTTATGACGATAATTATCTTTCAGGTTACGAAGGAACTCCTATGTTGGGTTCTGGCATGGGTGATTCTCTACCGATGGATTCATTGCCGGAGTTAGATGTTAGGGTTGATCCTGAGTTCGATAAAATTAAAAATGAATTAAGTGATTCTATATTGTCTGATCCGCAAGAAGCGGCGAAAATATTGATATCTTATATTAAGGAATAGGTTTGAATGGATAGCGTTTCAATAGAATATATGACTTCCACACAAAAAGTTGCAGCCTTGCTTATAGCGCTTGGCCCATCAACGGCTGCTGAAATTTTAAAAAATATTCCTGATGATGAAGTTTTAGGACAAATAACTTTAGATATCGCGAGTTTGAACAGGGTATCAACCGATGTTCTTAATGATGTCTTGAAGGAGTTTTATTCCCTTTTTTTAGCGAGTGATTATTTGATGTCTGGCGGTATGGGTTATGCCAGACAACTTTTAGAAAAAGCTTATGGACAAGAACAAGCACAATCTATTTTAGATAAATTGGTTTCGCTGTTGGGTTCTAATCCATTTCAATTCTTTAATGAAGCAGACCCTGTACAGTTGGCGACTTCTTTTCAAAATGAAAATCCTCAATTGATTGCACTGATTTTAGCTTATTTAAAGCCAGAGAGTTCTGCTCAGGTATTGAATAACTTGCCGCCTGATATTCAAGCTCAAGTAGCTATAAGAATAGCAGAGATGAATACGACTAACCCAGAGGTTCTTTCTGATATTGAAAAAATTGTAGAAAGTAAGTTCTCTTCTATTGTTGTTCAGGATGTTTCAAAAGCCGGTGGTATCCAAACCCTTGCTAATATATTGAATAGGGCTGATAGATCAACAGAGAAAAATGTTATAGAATTGCTTAAAAATTACAATAACGTTCTTGTCGATCAGGTTAAAGAACTTATGTTTGTATTTGAGGATATTGCAAGACTCGATGATAGAACAATTCAGCGTGTTTTAAGAGATGTAGATACGAAAGATTTGGCATTGTCTCTTAAAGGTATGAAAGATGATGTTAAAGATAAACTTCTTCGTAACATGTCAGAACGTGCTCAGGCTATGCTCGTTGACGATATGGAATATATGGGACCTGTTAGAGCAAAAGATGTTCAAGAAACTCAAACAAAAATTGTTCGTATTATCCGTACACTTGAGGCAGCAGGTGAAATTGTTATTGATCGTGCTGTTGAAGGAGAGGAATTAATTGACTAGGATTAAAGGTAATAAT